>NZ_JBFUGW010000049.1:0-30300 GCF_056402735.1 Rhizobacter sp. P3_C12 | reverse complement strand
GCGCGTGCACGGCCGGCCGTGGATCCCCGGCAGCCCCATGGCGCAGGCGGCGCAGCAACGCCTGCTGCACGAGCCGCACGCGGCTGGCGTCGTCTTCCAGGTTGGCGAGGGCGGCGAGGGCTGGTGCGTCGTCGCGCGGCCACAGCGCCTGCAGCGGCAACGCGAGCCCGGCGATCTCGCCGACCGGCACGCCGAGCAGGGCGGCCGCCGCGCCGTGGCGCAGCGTGATCGCGAGCCCCRCCATGCGGCCAGACAGCCGCAGCACGGCCGGCGTGGTCGAGGGCCCGATCGCGAGCAGGCTGCGCTGCGGCCCGGCCGCCGGCGCATCGCCCCAGTGCATGACCAGGCGCACCGCGCCATCGGGAATCACGCGCTCGACGATCTCGTGGCCCGGCGAGAAGCTCTCGCGGTACAGCAGCATCTGCGCGACGAAGGGCTGCAACGCGGCGGGCAGCGGCAGCGTTCGCAGGCTGGCCGCGGGCGTGCCGGATTCCGGGCCCTGCACGGGGTCCTCGTCGAGTCGAACGAACAGGCGCTGGGCCACCGGACGCCTCCATCGCGTTGCGCAAAAGTGCAGCATACGGGCAACCCGGTCTACGATCGCGGGATGCACAGCCTCCTGATTGGCGCGGCCGCCTTTCTGCTCGCAACCGGCAGCGCGGCGCAGCCATCCGACGCGCTGCAGAACTGGTTCAACGACCCGTTCTTCCCGATCACCGCCGCGCTGCCCGACTGCCCGTTGCCGGCCGGCCCGTTCACCGACGAAGCCGACCGCCGCGTGCAGGCGCACCGCCGGCTCGAGAAGGGCACGACCTGCTGGCTCGCGAAGGAGTGCGACCGCCCGAACGCCTATGCCTACGACGCCGACATCGCGTCGGCGATCCAGCAGGCGGTGCAGGCGCGCAACCCGTTCCCCGACACCACGCTGTGGGTCACGGTGCAGGGCCGCGTGGTCTACATCGAAGGCTGCGCGCGCGACGAGGCGCAGGCCGGCCGCATCGAAAGCTTCATCCGCGACCTGCCGCACGTGCAGCAGGCGACGGCGATCCTGCGCACCGATCCGGCGGCGCGGCCACCCTACAAGACGAGGCCTGCGACACTCTCGCGCTGAGCCCATGAGCGTCGACACCCCCACCTACACCATCGCCGTGCGCGAGCTGTGCGAGTTCACGGCCAAGCAGGGCGACCTCGACCTGCGTTTCACGCCCGGCCCGTCGGCGCAGGAAGGCATCGCCGGCCATGCGATGGTGGCGTCACGCCGGGGCGGGCGCTACCAGGCGGAGGTCAGCCTGAGCGGCACGCACGGCGCGTTGCGCGTGCGCGGCCGTGCCGACGGCTACGACCCCGACAAGGGCTTGCTCGAAGAGATCAAGACGCACCGCGGCGACCTCGCGCGCCAGCCGGCCAACCACCGCCACCTGCACTGGGCGCAGGCCAAGATCTACGGCGCGCTGCTGTGCCAGAAGTTCGAGCTGCCGAAACTGCGCGTCGCGCTCGTCTACTACGACGTCGCTTCGCAGCAGGAAACGGCGTTCAGCGAGACCTGCAGCGCGGCCGAGCTGCAGCAGTTCTTCGAGCAGCAGTGCGAGCGCTTCCTGGCCTGGGCGGCGCAGGAGCTCGCGCACCGCGGCGCCCGCGATGCCGCGCTGCAGGGCCTGCGTTTCCCGCATGCGGAGTTCCGCGCCGGCCAGCGGCCGCTGGCCGAAGCGGTGTACCGCGCCGCGAGCAGCGGCCGCTGCCTGCTCGCGCAGGCGCCCACCGGCATCGGCAAGACGGTCGGCACGCTGTTCCCGCTGCTGAAGGCCTGCCCGACGCAGCGCCTCGACAAGCTGTTCTTCCTCGCCGCCAAGACGCCGGGCCGCGGCCTCGCGCTGGAGGCGCTGCGGCTGATCGCCCACAGCGCCGGTGCACCGCCGCTGCGCGTGGTGGAGCTGGTCGCGCGCGACAAGGCCTGCGAGCACCCCGACAAGGCCTGCCATGGCGAGTCGTGCCCGCTGGCGCGCGGCTTCTACGACCGGCTGCCGGCGGCGCGCAGCGCGGCGCTTGCCGTTGGTGGAGGCCCGCTGGACCAGGCCCGCGTGCGCGAGGTGGCGCTGGCCCATCAGGTKTGCCCCTACTACCTGAGCCAGGAGCTGGTGCGCTGGAGCGACGTGGTGGTCGGCGACTACAACTACTGGTTCGACCTCGGCGCGATGCTGCACGGCCTGACGCTCGCGAACGACTGGCGCGTCGGCGTGCTGGTCGACGAGGCGCACAACCTGCTCGAACGCGGCCGCAAGATGTATTCGGCCGAGCTGCAGCAGGCCGACGTGGCCGCGCTGCGCAGCAAGGCACCGCCCACGGTGAAGCCGGCGCTCGATCGCCTGCACCGCGCGTGGAATGCGCTCAACAAGGCGCAGGCGGCCGATTTCGAGGTGCACGAGAAGCCGCCGGCGGCGTGGCGCGATGCGCTGCAGAACGCGATCGCGGCGCTCGGCGAGCACTTCGCCGACGGCCAGTCGCCGAACGATGCGCCGCTGCTGCGCTTCTACTTCGATGCGCTGCACGTGACGCGCGTGCTGGAGCTGCTGGACGAGAACTCGCAGGTCGACGTGACGATCGCCGAGCGCCGCGGCGCGCGCATGCGCTCGACGCTGTGCCTGCGCAACCTGATCCCGGCGCCGCACCTGCGCGGGCGCTTCGAGGCGGCGCACACGACGACGCTGTTCTCGGCCACGCTGACGCCACAGGGCTTCCATGAAGACACGCTGGGCCTGCCGAAGCACACCGCGTGGATCGACGTGGAGTCGCCGTTCGAGGCGCGGCAGCTGTCGGTGCGCATCGCGCGCCACATCTCGACGCGCTGGCAGCAGCGGGCGGAATCGCTCGCGCCGATCGTCGAACTGATCGCGCGGCAGTACGAGAAGGCGCCGGGCAACTACATGGCCTTCTTCAGCAGCTTCGACTACCTGCAGCAGGTGGCGGCGTTGCTGCAGGCGACGCACCCGGGCGTGCCGCAATGGTCGCAGTCGCGCGCGATGGACGAGGCCTCGCGCCAGCAGTTCCTCGCGCGCTTCACCGAGCACGGGCAGGGGGTCGGCTTCGCGGTGCTGGGCGGGGCGTTCGCCGAGGGCATCGACCTGCCGGGACGGCGCCTGATCGGCGCCTTCGTCGCCACGCTCGGGCTGCCGCAGGTCAATCCGGTCAACGAGTGCGTGCGCGAACGGATGGACAAGCGCTTCGGCGCCGGCTACGACTATGCGTACCTGTACCCGGGCCTGCAGAAGGTGGTGCAGGCGGCCGGGCGGGTGATCCGCACGACCAGCGACGAAGGGGTCGTGATCCTGATCGACGACCGCTTCGCGAAGCCGCAGGTGCGCGGGCTGTTGCCGGCGTGGTGGCACGTCGGCTTCGAACCCGCCGCGCCGCCGTTGCGCGACGCGGCCGAGTTCAGCGACCAGGCGGCTTACTGAACGGTTTCCTTCGCCGCGGCCTTGGCCTTCTTGGCGTGGCTCTTCGCCTTGGCCTTGTGCACCTTGGCCTTGGTCTTGTGCACGGTGCTCGACGGCTCGTCGGTCACGGCGCCCTTGACGTTCTCGGTGCCTTGCTTGGCGGTCTCGGCGGTCGCCTTGGCGCCTTCTTTGACGGCGGTGCCGGCCTGCGCGAAGGCGGCGCCTGCCGCGAACAGCAAGGCGAGGATGGATATGAGTTTCTTCATGGGTGTTCTCCTGGATGGAGTTCGTATCATCGGCGCCCGCAGCCGGTGACCGGATCGGACGCAGGCGCCACTCGGTGTAGGACCGACGGCAGTTCTGGAATTCACGCGCCCATCGGGCCTGTAAGTTGCTTTACAGTCCGCGAAGTTTTCTGAAACCCTGTTTTCATGACCGCGACACCTCCTTCCGCCGGTTCTGCCCGTTCTGCCCACTGGGCGGGCCGATTCGCCAGCCTGCCGGTGCTGCAGCAGGTGGCCGCCGGCATTCCGGCGATGCCCGCCGCGATGCAGCGCATGGGCCAGGCCGTGCTGGCGCACCCTTTCAGGGCGGCCACGCTCAACATCGATGAATTCGCCGGCGAGGTGGCGGTGTCGATCGCGACCGCCAACCGCTTTGCCCGCGCGCTGAACTTTGCCGGCTACCCGCAGTTCCGTGCCGAGCTGGCGCGCGGCTTCGAGGCCATCCTGGCGCCGGTCGAGAGCCTGCGCAGCAACCTGAAGCAGCCCACCGGGACGCAGCAGGCGATGGTGGCTTCGCTGCGCGAGACGGCGGCGAACCTCGAACACACGCTGCAGGCCCTGCAGCACCAGCCCTGCGAGCAGGCCGTCTCRCTGATCGCCGAGGCCGAGCAGGTGCTGACGCTCGGCTGGGGCAGCAGCGCGTATCTCGCCGGCGTGCTGCAGCACGAGCTGGAGCCGCTGTGCTCGCGCGTCGGCAGCCTGGCGCAGGCGGGCGGGCCCTCGCATGCGGCGCGGCAGCTGGTCAAGCGCGGGCCGCGCGACCTGCTGATCGCGCTGGCCTTTCCGCGCTATGTCGAAGACACCGTCGCGTTGACGCGCCTCGCCCGCGAGCGCGGCGTCAAGGTGCTGGCGCTGACCGACGAGCCGTCGTCGCCGCTGGTGCCGCTGGCCGACGTCACGCTGTATGCGCACGTCAGCCGCCAGGTGGCGCCCACCTCGAACGCCACCGTGCTGGCGCTGCTCGAGGCGCTGGTGGCTGCCCTCGCGCACCGCACCGAGGGCGCGGTGCAGCGCGCCGAAGAAATGGCCCGCGGCGTGCTGCCGTGGCTGCAGGTGGCGCCGGGGAGCGTGCGATGAGTTTTTCGACGACACCGGCAGTGATTGCCATCCATGGCGGCGCCGGCACGCTGTCGCGCGCGTCGATCTCGGCCGAGCAGCAGGACCGCTACCGCGCCGCGCTCGACGAGATCCTGCGCAGCACGCAGGCGATGCTTGCCGACGGTGCCGCGGCGATCGACGTCGTCACCGAGGCGGTGCGCCAGCTCGAGGAATGCCCGCTCTTCAACGCCGGCCGCGGCGCGGTCTACACGGCAGACGGCCGCCACGAGCTCGATGCCTGCGTGATGCGCGGCAGCGACCTGGCTGGCGGGGCGGTGGCCGGCGTGCGCACGCTGCGCAACCCGATCCTCGCCGCGCGCGCGGTGATGGAGGCCGGCGGCCCGGTGCTGCTGATCGGCCCCGGTGCCGAGCAGTTCGCGGCGGAACGCGGCTGCGAGACGGTGGCGCCGGAGTGGTTCGACACGCCGGAGCGCTTCGCGCAACTGCAGGCGATGCAGGCCAGCGATCGCACCGCGCTCGACCACGATGGCGCGAGCCAGCTGGCCCCCACGGTCCCTGCGCCGCTCGACGAGCGCGACAAGTTCGGCACCGTCGGCGCGGTCGCGCTCGATGCGCACGGGCACCTGGCCGCCGCCACCTCGACCGGCGGCATGACGAACAAGCGCCCCGGCCGCGTCGGCGATTCGCCGCTGATCGGCGCCGGCTGCTATGCGAACGACCGCACGGTGGCGGTGTCGTGCACCGGCGTCGGCGAGGCCTTCATGCGCGGGCTCGCTGCCTACGACGTGTCGGCGCTGGTCGAGTACGTCGGGCTGCCGCTGCGCTTCGCCGCGAAGCGCGTCGTGATGGACAAGCTGCCGCCGCTCGGCGGCCGCGGCGGGTTGATCGCCGTCGATGCGCGCGGCAACGTCGCGCTGCCGTTCAACACCGAGGGCATGTACCGCGGCTGGGCCCGCGTCGGCGAAGCGCCGGTGTCTGCCATCTACGCCGACGAAGCGGGGCCCGAATCGACATGACCGAGACGATCCCCACACGACGCGTGCTCGACGTGCGCAACCTCAGCGTCAGCTTCGCCATCGAAGGCGGCCGGCTGCAGGCGGTGCGTGCACTCGATTTCCACGTCGATGCCGGCGAGACGMTGGCGATCGTCGGCGAGTCCGGCTCSGGCAAGTCGGTGTCGTCGCTCGCGCTGATGCGCCTGGTCGAGCACGGCGGCGGCCGCATCGACAGCGGCGAGATGTGGCTGACCCGCCGCGACGGCGAGCGCGTCGACCTGGCAAAGGCCGATGGGCGCCGCATGCGTTCGCTGCGCGGCGCGGACCTCGCGATGGTCTTCCAGGAGCCGATGACCTCGCTGAACCCGGTCTTCACCGTCGGCCAGCAGGTTGCCGAATCGATCCGCCTGCACCAGGGCCGCTCGCAGCGCGAGGCGATGGCCGAGGCGCTGCGCCTGTTCGACCTGGTGCGCATCCCCGAGGCGCGCGAGGTGCTGGGCCGGCACCCGCACCAGCTGTCGGGCGGCATGCGCCAGCGCGTGATGATCGCGATGGCGCTCGCCTGCCGGCCGACGCTGCTGATCGCCGACGAGCCGACCACCGCGCTCGACGTGACGATCCAGGCGCAGATCCTCGCGCTGATCCAGCAGCTGCAGCACGAGCTGTCGATGGGCGTGATCTTCATCACCCACGACATGGGCGTGGTCGCCGAGATCGCCGACCGCGTGCTGGTGATGCGGCGCGGCGACAGGATCGAATCGGGCGACTGCCGCGCGCTGTTCGCGCAGCCGCAGCAGCCCTACACGAAGGCGCTGCTGGCAGCGGTGCCGCAGCTGGGGGCCATGCACGGCCAGGACCTGCCGGCGCGCTTCGCACTGCCTGGCGATGAAGTGGTGGCCGCCACGCACCAGGTCACCATGCCCGACAGCGTGCGCGCCGACCTGCCGCCGGTGCTGTCGGTGCAAGGCCTCGTCACGCGCTTCCCGCTGCGCAGCGGCATCCTCGGCCGCGTGAAGCGCCAGGTGCATGCCGTCGAGCAGATCAGCTTCGAGCTGAAGGCCGGCGAGACGCTGGCGCTGGTCGGTGAATCGGGCTGCGGCAAATCGACCACCGGCCGCTCGCTCGCGCGGCTGGTCGCGCCGCTGGCCGGCCGCGTCGAGGTGGCCGGGCGCGACATCGCGCCGCTCGAAGGTGCCGCGTTGCAGGCGCTGCGCCGCGACATCCAGTTCGTGTTCCAGGACCCGTACGCCTCGCTCGACCCGCGCCTGACCGTCGGCTACAGCGTGATCGAGCCGCTGCTGATCCACAAGCTGATGCCGCAGAAGCAGGCCGAGGAGCGCGTGCGCTGGCTGCTCGAGAAGGTGGGCCTGCCGGCCGAGGCGGCGAACCGCTACCCGCACGAGTTCTCCGGCGGGCAGCGCCAGCGCATCGCGATCGCGCGCGCGCTGGCCCTGAACCCGAAGGTGGTGATCGCCGACGAGGCGGTGTCGGCGCTCGACGTGTCGATCCGCGCGCAGATCGTCAACCTGCTGCTCGACCTGCAGCAGGAGTTCGGCATGGCCTACCTGTTCATCTCGCACGACATGGCGGTGGTGGAGCGCATCAGCCACCGCGTCGCGGTGATGTACCTGGGCCAGATCGTCGAGATCGGCCCGCGCCGCGCGGTGTTCGAGAATCCGCAGCATGCCTACACGCGGCGCCTGCTGGCCGCGGTGCCGGTGGCCGACCCGACGCGCCGCCGCCAGCGCGAGCTGCTGTCCGACGAGATCGCGAGCCCGGTGCGCGCGGTCGGTGATCCGCCGACGGTGGCGCCGCTGCAGCAGGTGGCGCCCGGTCATTTCGTGGCACGTCACCCGGTGGGTGTCGCACTCTGATTTTCTTGTTCTGCTCATTCAAAGCCAGGAGTACTTCGATGAACCGACAACAGCTCTCCCGAATCGCCGCCGCGCTGGCACTGGCCGGCACCGCGCTGGCCGCCCATGCGGCGAAGGACATCACCATCGCCGTCGCGTCGACCTTCACGACCACCGACCCGTACGACGCGAACGACACGCTGTCGCAGGCGGTGGCCAAGTCGTTCTACCAGGGCCTGTACGGCTTCGACAAGGACATGAAGATGGTGCCGGTGCTGGCCGAGAGCCACACCGCCAGCAAGGACGGCCTGGTCTACACCGTCAAGCTGAAGAGCGGCATCAAGTTCCACGACGGCACGCCGTTCAACGCCGAGGCGGTGAAGGCCACCTTCGACCGCGTGACCAACCCCGACAACAAGCTCAAGCGCTACAACCTCTACAAGAACATCGCGAAGACCGAGGCGCTCGATGCCGGCACGGTGCGCTTCACGCTGAAGGAGCCGTTCTCGCCGTTCATCAACACGCTGGCGCACCCGTCGGGCGTGATCATCTCGCCGGCGGCACTCGCGAAGTACGGCAGCAAGGGCATCGCGCAGAACCCGGTGGGCACCGGCCCGTTCAAGTTCGTCGAGTGGAAGGCCACCGACTACCTGAAGGTCGAGAAGTTCGACGGCTACTGGAAGAAGGGCTACCCGAAGGTCGACAGCATCACCTGGCGTCCGGTGGTCGACAACAACACGCGTGCCGCGGTGATGCAGACCAACGAGGCGCACTTCGCGTTCCCGGTGCCGCCGGAGGCGGTCGAGACGCTGTCGAAGAAGCCGAGCCTGGAGGTGACCGCATCGCCGTCGATCATCCAGCGCTACCTGTCGATGAACGTGCAGCAGAAGCCGTTCGACAACCCGAAGGTGCGCGAGGCGATCAACTACGCGATCAACAAGGACGCGCTGATCAAGGTGGCCTTCTCCGGCTACGCGATTCCCGCCGAGGGCGCGCTGCCGCAGGGCGTCGAATACGCCACCAAGCTCGGCCCGTGGCCCTACAACCCGGCCAAGGCGCGCGAGCTGCTGAAGGAGGCGGGCTACCCGAACGGCTTCGAGACGACGCTGTGGTCGGCCTACAACCACACGACGGCGCAGAAGGTGATCCAGTTCGTGCAGCAGCAGCTGGCCCAGGTGGGGATCAAGCTGCAGGTGCAGGCGCTCGAAGCCGGCCAGCGCGTCGAGCGCGTCGAGAGCGCGCAGGACCCGGCGACCGCGCCGGTGCGCATGTACTACGTGGGTTGGTCGTCGTCGACCGGCGAGGCCGACTGGGCGCTGCGCCCGCTGCTGTCGTCCGAGTCGTTCCCGCCGAAGCTGTTCAACACCGCGTACTACAAGAACGAGGTGGTCGACAACGCGATCGCGAAATCGCTGGTGACGACCGACAAGGCCGAGAAGGCACGGCTCTACACCGAGGCACAGAAGCAGATCTGGAAGGACGCGCCCTGGGCCTTCCTGGTGACGGAGCGGCTGGTGTCGGTGCGCGCGCGCAACCTGGCGGGCTTCTACGTGATTCCGGACGGCAGCTTCAACTTCGACGATGTCGAGTTGAAGTGATCGAATGGTCGTCTATCTCGTCAAGCGCCTGCTGGGGCTGCTGCCGACGCTCTTGATCGTCGCGGTGCTGGTGTTCGCCTTCGTGCACCTGCTGCCGGGCGATCCGGCGCGGCTGGCGGCCGGCGTCGATGCCGGCCCCGAGACGGTCGAGCTGGTGCGCCGCGACCTCGGGCTCGACCTGCCGCTGCCGCAGCAGTTCGTGCGCTTCTTCGGCCATGCGCTGCAGGGCGACTTCGGGCTGTCGATCCGCAGCAAGCGGCCGGTGTCCACCGAGATCGCCGAGCGCTTCGGCCCGACCTTCTTCCTGACCCTCGCGGCGATGGGCTGGTCGGTGCTGCTCGGGCTGGTGCTGGGCGTCGCGTCGGCCGTCTGGCGCAACCGCTGGCCTGACCGGCTCGGCATGACGCTCGCGATCTCGGGCATCTCGTTCCCGTCGTTCGCGCTCGGCATGGTGCTGATGCAGCTGTTCTCGGTGCAGCTCGGCTGGCTGCCGACGGTCGGCGCCGACAGCTGGCGGCACTACATCCTGCCGTCGCTGACGCTCGGCGCCGGCGTGGCCGCGGTGATGGCGCGCTTCACGCGCAGCTCGTTCATCGACATCCTGAAGGAAGACTACGTGCGCACCGCGCGCGCCAAGGGCCTGGGCGAGCTGCCGGTGGTGTTCAAGCACGGGCTGCGCAATGCGCTGATCCCGGTCGTCACGATGATGGGCCTGCAGTTCGGCTTTTTGCTGGGCGGCTCGATCGTCGTCGAGGTCGTCTTCAACTGGCCCGGCATGGGCCGGCTGCTGGTCGACGCGGTCGAGATGCGCGACTACCCGCTGATCCAGGCGCTGGTGCTGCTGTTCTCGCTCGAGTTCATCCTGATCAACCTGCTGGTGGATGTGCTGTACGCCGTCATCAACCCGACCATCCGCTTCCAGTGAACACGACCCCTCCCACCACGACGCCTCCCCCGGGGCCACCCGTTTCACCCGGCGCGGTGCGCACGCCGGCCTCCGAGTTCTGGCGCAAGTTCCAGCGCCAGCGCGTCGCGCTGGTGGCCGGCGCGTTCGTGCTGCTGCTGGTGCTGGTGGCGGCGTTCGCGCCGTGGCTGGTGCCGTTCGATGCCGAGAACTTCTTCGACTACGACGCGCTGAACACCCCGCCGTCGGCGAAGCACTGGTTCGGCGTCGATTCGCTCGGGCGCGACATCTTCAGCCGCATCCTGATGGGCGCGCGCATCTCGCTGGCGGCCGGCTTCATCTCGGTGGCGGTGGGCGCGGTGATCGGCACGCTGCTCGGGCTGCTGGCCGGCTACTACCAGGGCTGGTGGGACCGCATCGTGATGCGCATGGCCGACGTGCTGTTCGCGTTCCCCGGCATCCTGCTGGCGATCGGCATCGTCGCGATCCTCGGCAACGGCATGATCAACGTGATCCTCGCGGTCGCGGTGTTCAGCGTGCCGGCCTTCGCGCGGCTGGTGCGCGGCAACGTGCTGTCGCTGAAGCACCAGACCTACATCGAGGCGGTGCGCTCGATCGGCGCCTCGGACACCGTGATCATGCTGCGCCACCTGCTGCCCGGCACGGTGGCCTCGGTGGTGGTGTACCTGACGATGCGCATCGGCACCTCGATCATCACCGCGGCGAGCCTGTCCTTCCTCGGGCTGGGGGCGCAGCCGCCGACGCCGGAGTGGGGCGCGATGCTGAACGAGGCGCGTGCCGACATGCTGAACGCGCCGCACGTCGCGCTGTTCCCGAGCCTCGCGATCTTCGTCACGGTGCTGGCGTTCAACCTGCTGGGCGACGGCCTGCGCGACGCGCTGGATCCGAAGCTGGACAAGTTCTGATGGAGCTGTCGGCGCTCGGCGCACCGCGCGTGGGCAGCTTGCCCGCGGGCGCTCTGGATGCGATCACCGACGTGCAAGGCGTCGCGTTCGGCCACTGCACGCTGGCCGACGGCGCGACGCAGACCGGCGCCAGCGTGCTGCTGCCGCAGCCGGGCAACCTCTTCCTGCACAAGCTGCCGGCCGGGCTGGCGGTGATCAACGGCTTTGGCAAGAGCCTCGGGCTGATGCAGGTGCAGGAGCTCGGCACGCTCGAATCGCCGATCGCACTGGTCAGCACGTTGGCAGTGGGCACCGCGGCGACGGCGCTGGTGCGCGACGGGCTGGCGCAGAACCCGGAACTCGCGCGCAGCCTGCCGACGCTGAACCCGCTGGTGTTCGAGTGCAACGACGGCTGGCTGAACGATGCGCGCACGCTGGCCTTGCAGGAGTCGCACGTGGCGCAGGCGCTGGCGGCCGCGCGCGAAGGGCGGGGGTTCGCGCAGGGCAGCGTGGGCGCAGGGCGCGGCATGTCGTGCCATGGGCTGAAGGGCGGCATCGGCAGTGCGTCGCGCCGCGTCGCGTGGCAGGGGCGTGAGTTCAATGTCGGTGCGCTGGTACTGGCGAACCAGGGCCGGCCCGAGGCGCTGACGATCGCCGGGCGGCGCATCGGGGCACAGCTGCAGGCGCGTCTGGTGGCTGAAGAGGGACCGGAGCGCGGCTCGATCATCGTGCTGCTGGCGACCGATGCCCCGCTGGATGCGCGGCAGCTGGGCCGCGTCGCGCGCCGTGCCGCGGCCGGGCTGGCGCGCACCGGCTCCGACTACGGGCACGGCAGCGGCGACATCGCGCTCGCGTTCAGCACCGCGTGGCGCGTGCCGCAGCTCGCGGACGAGCCGATGCCCGCTGTCGCGATGCTGCACGAGAGCGCGCTCGACGGCCTGTTCCAGGCCGCGGCCGAAGCGACCGAGCAGGCCATCGTGCATGCCTTGTTCGCGGCGACCACGGTGACCGGCCGCGACGGCCGCACCCGCCGCGCGCTGACCGATGTGGCGCCCGACTGGCGGGCGCTGATGATGACTTCTTGAGAGGGCAAGGATGAAGACCCCGACGATCCTGGTGGCCGTGGACATCGAAGGCGTGGCCGGCGTGTGGCGGCCCGAGCAGACGCAGGCCGGCAACGGCGACTACGAACGCGCGCGGCGCTGGATGACGCAGGAGGCCGATGCCGCGGTGCGCGGCGCCTTCGCGGGTGGGGCCGGCGCGGTGCTGGTCAACGATTCGCACGGGCACTTCGGCAACCTGCTGGCCGACGAGATCGATCCGCGGGCGCAGCTGATCCAGGGCAAGCCGCGGCAGCTCGGGATGATGGCCGGYGTCGACCAGGGCGTCGACGGCGTGCTGATGATCGGCTGGCATTCGCGCGCGAAGACCCGCGGCGTGCTGGCCCACACCACCAGCAGCTTCGCGTTCTCGCGCGTGTGGCTGGGCGGGCTGGAGCTCGGCGAGATCGGTTTGTATGCCGCGCTGGCTGGCGAGTTCGGCGTGCCGGTGCTGATGGCCAGCGGCTGCGACGTGATGGCCGCCGAGGTGGCGGCGTTGCTGCCGGGCGTGGCGCGCACCGTCGTCAAGTGGTCGGAGGGCGCGCGCAGCGGGCGCTCGTTGTCGCCGGCGCAGTCGCGCGAGGCGATCGAGGCGGCAGCGCGCGAGGCGGTGCAGGGCGTGGCCGCTGCGCCGCGTGCGCCGTGGCAGCTTCCCGCCGCACCGGCGCTGCGCGTGCAATGCCAGACCCCGGCGCTGGCCGATGCCTTCGCGCTGTGGCCTGCGGTGGTGCGCGAGGACGCCGAGACCATCTCGATCGTGTGCGGCACGGTGCACGAGGCCATTCGCAGCCTGAATGCGCTGTCGGTGATGGCCAACGCCTTGCGCTGAACCTGCCCGGCGCCTGCCGGGTTGACAGGCGCCGGAACGCTCTTTATATTGCCACTAGGTTATATAAAGACAAGGCTATGCGATGGACTCCGCGACGGTTTCCGCATCACTCGACCTGACCTTTGCCGCGCTGGCCGATCCGACGCGGCGGGCGATGCTGGCGCGGCTGGCGAGCGGCGAGGCGACGGTCAACGAACTGGCCGAGCCGTTCGCGCTGTCGCAGCCGGCGATCTCGAAGCACCTGAAGGTGCTGGAGCGCGCCGGGCTGATCTCGCGCAGCCGTGCCGCGCAGACGCGGCCGTGCCGGCTCGAGGCGGCGCGGCTGCAGGACGTGGCGCAATGGGTCGCCCCGTACCGCGCGCTGTGGGAGGAGAGCTTCGACCGGCTCGATGCCTTCCTGCACGCCACGCAGCCATCCACCACCACACCTACACCGGCACCGAAAGGAAAACGCCATGTCCGCAAACCCTGAATCGACGAGTTTCGTCATCACCCGCGAGTTCCGCCAGCCGCGCGCGGTGGTCTGGAAAGCCTGGAGCGATCAGGCGCAACTGCAGAAATGGTGGGGCCCGAAGGGCTGCACGATCGAGGTCCGCCGGTTCGAGTTCCAGCCGGGCGGCTTCTTCCACTACGCGATGCATTTCGATGGCGCGCCGACGATGTGGGGCCGCTTCAACTACCGCGAGATCATTGCCGGCGAGCGGCTGGTGTGGCTGAACTCGTTCGCGAACGCGCACGGCGGCATCGCGCGTGCACCGTTCAGCGACGAGTGCCCGATGGAGATCGAGAACGCGGTGACGTTCTCGGAGCAGGGGGGCATCACCACCGTGCGGCTGAAAGCCAACCCGTTCGGCGAGGAGGCGGCCGAGCGCAGGTTCTTCGACGAACTGCAGCCGTCGCTGGAGCAGGGCTATGGCGGCACGTTCGATCAGCTGGCGGCGCATCTGGGTTGAATGAACAGGCCTGAGACGACGAACGGAACCGCATAATCCAACTTTACGAATTGACCATCCTTTCCGGATGGCGCCGTCAGAGGTGGGTCATGAAGAATCCTGTGTCGTCCGCCAACGCGGCATCCTCTTCGGGAACGAGACGCCGGCAGACGCCTGCCAGGGCCGGCGACTACGCGCCCGTCAGCGAAACCCGGGCGCTGCTTGCGGGTTCATTGGTGGCACGCCAGCAGCGGCTGGCAGCCTCCGACATGCTCTCCACCGACGAGGCAGCGCAGCTCGTGGGTGCCACCCGCGTCACGGTCAATGCGTGGATCGCGAAGGGGCGTGCCATCGGCCTGACGCAGGTCAAGCGGGGCTACCGGATGCCACGCTGGCAGTTCGAGCCGTTGGTGTGGGATGCGCTGCCACAGATCTCGTCGGCGCTGGGGGTGTCGGAGGGATGGGCGTTGTTGTCGTTCCTCGAATCGCCTCATGGTGCACTGGGCGGCCTGACCCCGCGCCAGGCCATCGAGCAAGGTCTTGCCGAGCAGGTGACAGCGATTGCTCGACAGGAAGGCCACTGAGAGCAGGCCGATGAAGCTTCACGATCTTCAGTACGCACCGACGACCTCGTTGGCCGTCTCCCAGACGGTGTACAGGGTCCAGCGCAGCAGAGCTCATCCCGATTCAGTTCGTGTTGGCGCATTGAGGCTTGCGCCGGCCGCCGACACGTCGAGTCGTTTCGCCATTGGCACCGAGCCCGTGGCCTACTTTGCCGAGAGTCCGGAGACGGCCCTCTACGAGTCGCTGGTTCGCAGGGAGGCGGTTTTGTTGTCGATGAAAATGGTTTCCGCGCGTGCCTTGCTGTGCCTGCGAACCACCCGATCGCTGCAACTGCTCGACTTGCGTCCTCACGCGCCCTCGTGGCCGGTCCTCCAATCACTCCGATTCGAAGCCACGCAAGGCATCGCGAAGGATGCGCTTGCGACCGGTTTCGACGGGATCGTCTACCGCTCCGCGCAGCAATACGGCCAGGATTGCCTCGTGGTTTTCGGCTTGGCCGCAGATGCTTTCAAGCTGGCTTGGCGAAAGCCGCTGGTCCGTCCAGATGGCGCCCTCCACCAGGCGCTCGCCACGGCCATCCGTGGCGGGCAGATCATGGTGGTCCCGTGAACGTGGCCTTCCGCGGCGCCATGGGGACGGTGTGCACAAAGCGGCTGGTTCGGCAAAGGCGTGGGTAGGCAGGCTGTGGAGCGCCAATCAGGGCGGCGCACCGGCCGGCGAGCCACAGCCTGCCTACCCGCGCCTTTGCCTGCGCCAATCTCAGGCTGAACGGCCTTTCTCGATGCATGCATGATGTGGACTTTCGACCTGTCGCACCGGCCCCGCCCTTGAACCCCTCCGCCCCCACCCCCCAGCTCGCCACCCTCCCGAACGGCCTGCGCGCCATCGCGATCCCGATGCCGTGGCGCCAGACCGTCAGCCTGAGCATCTTCATCCGCACCGGCAGCCTGCATGAATCGCGGCAGCTCAACGGCATCAGCCACGTCGTCGAGCACATGGCCTTCAAGGGCACGCAGTCGCGCGACTGCCAGCGCATCAACCTCGATGCCGAACGCCTCGGCGCCGAGGTCAACGCCCACACCGACAAGGACCACACCGCGTTCCACATCGAAGGCCTGCCGCACGACCTGCCGGCCTTCGTCGCGCTGCTCGCCGACATCGTGCTGCACAGCACCTTCCCGGCCGACGAGCTGGAGCGCGAGCGCCAGGTCATCGAGCACGAATTCACCGAGTTCGAGGAAGACCCCGCCGCGATGGCCTTCCAGCTGTTCGACCGCGCCTGCTACGGCATGCACCCCGCCGGCCAGCCGGTGATCGGCAACCGCGCCAACCTGAAGCGCTTCGGCCGCGACGACCTGCTGTCCTACGTGCAGCGCCAGTACACCGCCGCCAACGTGATCGTCGCCGCGGCCGGGCCGGTCGACATCGACCCCTTCGTGCGCGCCGTCGACGCCGCGTTCGCCGCGATGCCCGCGGGCGAACCCAATGCGGTGCCGCAACCCGACTGGCGCGGCGGCCTGAAGCTGCGCCGCATGTCGGGCAGCGCGCAATGCCACACGGTGCTCGGCTTCGCGGCGCCGGCGCTCGCCGACGACTCGCACGTCGACAGCGTGCTCGCCGCCGCGCTGCTCGGCGAGGGCATGAGCTCGCCGCTGCTCGACGAGATCCGCGAGCGCCGCAGCCTCGCCTACTTCGCGTCGTGCTCGGCCGACATCCTGCCGTCGGCCGGCCAGTTCGTCATCGAGGCCGCCACCGCCCCGGCGCAGGCCGACGAATTCCTCGACGCCGTCGCCCAGCTGCTGCGCCGCCATGCCGATGGCAGCGATGCCGTCGGCCTGGAGCGCGCCCGCAACCAGATCGCGGTGCGCACGCTGCGGGCGCTCGACCAGCCGTCGCGCCGCATCGAATCGGCGGTGCAGGATGTGTTCACCTTCGGCCAGCTGCGCGACAGCCGCGAGTGGCTCGCGCGCCTGCAGGCCGCCTCGGCGCAGGACGTGCGCGCGGTGTTCGCCCGCGCCCTGTCCGGCAGCGCCGCCGTCGCCCTCGCGGGCAGCGTGCCGGCGAAGGCGCGCGAGCGGGCTAGCGCATTGTTTGCGGCCGAAGCCTCGCACTGAGGCCGACACCGACGGCGGTTCCCACCGGCTCGAAGCCGACCTCCAGCACGCAGCAGCCGTTCCAGGCGCACAGCTCCTCGCTGGTGGCGGATTGCTGCGCCAGCTTCTGCCCCGTGTCGTCGGACACCAGGTGCCGGCCCTCGCGTGTGAAGCCGCTGGCATTCGCCCAGTTGTAGAAGCCGATGCAGGCATCGGGGCTGACGGTGAGATAGCGCAGGCTGTTGCTCACCTGGTAGTACACCGACCCGTTGTACGGGCACGGCTCCAGCAGCAGCGCACGCCGGATGTCGGGCACCACCACCGCCCACTCGGCGCTGTTCTCGCCCAGCCATCCGACGTGCGCCCCCTGCCGCCACAGCGAGAGGCGGAAAACGGCGGGGGTGGAGGGGGGCACCAGATCGGAGCACATGTTTCACACTGTGACCGATAGCGCCGAAATTGCGGCTGAATTGGCCTGAAATGTCCTGAAATGGGCTCAGGCCGGTTGCGCCATTGTCGATAACCCGGAGGCAATTCACGCCAATTGCGCCGCAATAGCAAAGCTGAAGCCATCCGTGAAGGACGACCCACAGTCGACCTTGCCGAAAAGCAAACGTTTCAACACCATTGAGACCATTGAACGCAACGTTCAGGGAGTAAAAAGATGAATCTGTCGAACCTCAAGATCGGTTCGCGTCTCGCGCTGGCCTTCTCGGTCGTGATCGCGCTGCTGCTGGTGATCCTCGGCGTCGCCACGTCGGTCCTCAACGGATTGAGCTCCGTGATGGACAGCGTGGTCGACGACCGCTATGCGCAGATCGCGCTCGCCAACAAGATCAAGACCAAGGGCGACCACGGCGCCGTGACGATCGGCCGCATCCTGCTGTCCACCAACCCCGATCAACTGAAGAAGTACATGGACGAGTACGCCGCGATGCGCGCGGCGAACACGCAGAACCTCGCCGATTTCGAGAAGCTGCTGCACACCGACGAAGACAAGGCGCAATTCGAGGAGCAATCGAGGGCGCGCAAGGAGTACGGCGTGGTCGTGCGCAAGGTCTTCGACCTGATGGCCGCCGGCAAGCGCGACGAGGCGATGGTCGTCTACCAGGACGAGATGGCCGCGCCTCAGGCGCGCTACTACGCGCTGATCGACAAGATGGTGGCCCGGCAGTCGCAGAGCATGCTCGACGACGTGGCCACCGCGAAGGGCAGCTCGCGCACCGCGAAGCTGCAGATGGTGGGTGCCTCGGTGCTCGCCGTGCTGCTGGGCGTGCTGACGGCCTGGACCATCACGCGCTCCATCACCCACCCTATCCAGCGGGCGATCGAACTGGCCGAGTCGGTCGCCGCGGGCAACCTGACCTACAAGGTCGAGGTGAAGAGCAAGGATGAGGTGGGTCGGCTGATCCTGGCGCTGCAGCACATGGTCGACAGCCTGCACCGCATCGTCTCCGAGGTGCGCACCGGCGCCGACACCATCTCCACCGCGGCGCACGAGGTGTCGCAGGGCAACACCGACCTGTCGGCACGCACCGAACAGCAGGCGAGCGCGCTGGAGGAAACGGCGTCGGCGATGGAGCAGCTGACCGCGGCCGTCAAGCTCAGCGCCGACAGCGCGGGCGAGGCCAACCAGTCGGCGATGTCGGCCTCGACCGTCGCGACGCAGGGAGGCCAGGTGGTCGGCCAGGTCATCGACCGGATGAGCACGATCCAGACCTCGTCGAAGAAGATCGCCGACATCATCGGCGTGATCGACGGCATTGCCTTCCAGACCAACATCCTCGCGCTGAACGCTGCCGTGGAAGCGGCGCGGGCCGGCGAGCAGGGCCGCGGCTTCGCGGTGGTGGCCAGCGAGGTGCGCAGCCTCGCGCAGCGCAGCGCGACGGCCGCCAAGGAGATCAAGTCGCTGATCGACGCCTCGGTCAACCAGGTCGACGAGGGCAGCAAGATGGTCGAACAGGCCGGCGTGACGATGAAGCAGGTCGTCAGCAGCATCAAACGCGTCAGCGAGATCGTGGCCGAGATCAGTGCGTCGAGCCGCGAGCAGAGCATGGGCATCGAGCAGGTCAACAGCGCGATCCTGCAGATGGACGATTCCACGCAGCGCAATGCGGCGATGGTCGAGCAGGGCACCGCCTCGGCGCGCGCATTGCAAGACCAGGCGAAGCAGCTGACGCACGTGGTCCGCTCGTTCGCACTCTAGGATTCCAGCGAGGCCGCGCCGCCCGCGGCGCGGTGTGAGAGGAGACGGTTGATCGGACGGCAGGCGCCATCAGAGCGCTGGCCCGTCCAGTTCAGTTCCGCGCAATTCATCTCCATCACTTTCTGTCAGGGAGGACGGAATCTTGATCACTTCGTTTCACGAGGACGCACAGCTGCGTCCGGCCCGGCTCACGCCGGAAGTCCACCGCTTCGTCGAGGCGCACCGCGTGCACGGGCACCGCCATGCGGCGCTCGACCCGCTCGGCTTGTCGCGGCCGCTCGAGGCGCAAGGCCTGTCACTGCAGCGCTTCGGGCTGGCGCCTGGCGATGCGTTGACGCATGACGGCACGCCGTGGCTCGGCGCGCGCGACGCGCATGAGCTCGACCGGCGCCTGAAGGCCGCGTACTGCGGGCCGCTCGCGCTGGATGCGTCGGCGGTGCGCGACGACGTGCGCCGCGCGTGGCTGCAGGCCCGCATGGAAGCCGCGCCGGCGGCCACGCCGCCCGGCACCGGGCTGCTCGACCGCCTGATCCAGGTGCAGGCCTGGGAGCATCACCTGGCGCGGCGCTATCCGCATGGCAAGCGTTTCTCGCTCGAAGGCTGCGAGGCCTTGCTGCCGCTGCTCGATGCGTTGCTCGAACGCGCTGCATCGCACGGCGTCGGCGAGGTGTTCATGGGCATGCCGCACCGCGGCCGCGTCAACGTGCTGGTCAACCTGCTGGGCCTGCCGGCGGCCGAGGTGATGAACTACATCGATCCGCAGGCGCGCGATCCGGAGAATCACCTCGACCTGGTCTACCACCTGGGCGGTCGCCGCCGCATCGCGACGCGGCACGGCGAGATCGCGCTGACGCTGGCCCACAACCCCTCGCACCTGCAGAGCGTCTACCCGGTCGTGGCCGGCATGGCGCGCGCGAGCCAGGTGCGTGGCGGTGGCAGCCACGCGTTGGCGATCGTGCTGCACGGCGACGCCGCGTTCGCGGGGCAGGGCGTCGTGATGGAGACGCTCGCGGTGACGCAGAAGCCGGGCTACGCGGTCGGCGGCCTGGTGCACGTGATCATCAACAACCAGCTCGGCTTCTCGGAACCGAACGCGATGGATGCGCAGGCCGCGCGCTATTGCACCGATGTGACCCGCATGGTCGATGCACCGGTGCTGCGCGTGAATGCCGATGCGCCCGAGCAGTTGCAGCGCGCGGCGCAGATCGCGCTGGCGTACCGCGCGCAGTTCGGCACCGACGTCGTGATCGACCTGATCGGCTACCGCCGGCTCGGCCATTCCGAGCACGACATGCCGGCGTTGAGCAGCCCCGGCATCTACCCGCTCGCCGAGCTGAAGGCCTCGGTCGTCGAGGTGCATGGCGCGGCGCTGGTGGCGGCCGGTGTGGCGAGCGAGGCGGAGATGGCGTCTTACATCGCCGGCGGGCGTGCCGCGGCGATCGAGGCGTTCTCGGGTCGGAAGCCCGCGGACGAGGCCGGGACCGGGACGGCGGCGCCCCCCGTGCTGGCCGGCGAAGCACTGCCGCACGCAGACTGGTCGCGCGAGCGCCTGCAGGCGGCGGTGGCGGCGATGACCACGCTGCCGGGCGGTTTCCAGCCGCACCCGGCGATCCACACGCTGATGCAACAGTGGTCGCATGCGGCCGGCAACGACGCTGCACGCATCGACTGGTGTTTCGCCGAGAACATGGCCTACGCCTCGCTGCTCGGCGCCGGCACCGACGTGCGTGTGTCGGGCCTGGACGTGGGCCGTGGCACCTTCATGCACCGCCATGGCGTCTGGCACAACCAGGCGGCGTCGGGAACCGCGGTGTTCACGCCGCTGCAGCAGGTCGAAGCAGGCGGTGCGCGCTTCGACATCGTCAATTCGGTGCTGTCGGAAGAGGCGGTGCTCGGCTTCGAGTACGGCTACAGCGTGGAGATCGGCGCGCAAGCTGCCGGCAGCAAGGGCCGCGGCCTGACGATCTGGGAGGCGCAGTTCGGCGATTTCGTCAACGGCGCGCAGGTGTTCGTCGACCAGTACATCAGCGCCGGCGAGGCGAAGTGGGGCTGCCGCTCGGCCCTCGCGTTGCTGCTGCCGCATGGCTACGAAGGCGTCGGGCCGGAGCATTCGAACGCCTACGTCGGCCGCTTCCTGCAGCTGTGCGGCGGCGACAACCTGCGGGTGGCCTTCCCGTCGACCTCGGCGCAGTGGTTCCACCTGCTGCGCCGGCAGGCGCTCGACGCGGTGAGCAAGCCGCTGGTCGTGATGACACCGAAAGCGGTGCTGTACGGCGAATCGGCCTCGCATTCGACGGTCGGCGAGCTGCTGTCCGGTGGGTTCGAGCCGGTGCTCGACGATGACGCGGTGGCCGATGCTTCGCAGGTGAAGCGCGTCATCCTGTGCAGCGGCAAGCTGTTCTACGACCTGCACTGCGCTCGCGTGGCGCAGGGCCGCAGCGATGTCGCGATCGTGCGGCTCGAGCAGCTGTACCCGTTCCCGCAGGCCGAGCTGGGCGCGGTGCTGCAGCGCTACCCGCAATTGCGCGAGCTGGTGTGGGCGCAGGAGGAGACGCGCAACCAGGGCGCCTGGGCCTTCGTGCGCGACGACCTCGCGGACGCCTGCCCACCGGGTGCCGTGCTGAGCGAGGTGTCGCGCGCGGTGACGGCGGCCGGCGCGGTGTCGTCGCACGCGGTGCACCAGCGGCAGCAGCAGGCGCTGGTGGCACGGGCGCTCGGGGACTGAGCGACGCGGTAACCTGGGGGCCCCTTCGACCGCCCCCAGGTGCCATGACCCCGCCGTACGCCGACCGTCCCTTCGCCGCCTTCCTGTTCGACATGGACGGCACGATCCTCAGCTCGATCGCCGCGGCCGAGCGGGTCTGGTCCGACTGGGCGGCGCGGCACGGGCTGGACGTCGCCGCCTTCCTGCCGACCATCCACGGCCGGCGGGCGGTGGAGACGGTCCGCCAGCTCGCGCTGCCCGGCGTCGACGCGCAGGCCGAGGCCGACGAGATCACGCGCCGCGAGATCGACGACGTGGCCGGCATCGATGCGATCGCCGGTGCCGGCGCCTTCCTCGCCGCGCTGCCGGCCGATCGCTGGGCCATCGTCACCTCGGCGCCGCGCGCGCTCGCGCTGCGCCGCATCGAGGCCGCGGGCCTGCCGCTGCCGGCGGTGATCGTGACCGCGGACGATGTGATGAACGGCAAGCCGGCTCCTGACGGCTTCCGCCTCGCGGCGCAACGGCTGGGCGTGGCGATCGAGGCCTGCCTCGTCTTCGAGGACGCGCCGGCCGGCATCGCGGCGGCCGAGGCGGCGGGCGCGGCGATCGTCGTGATCACGGCCACGCACACGCATCCAATCGCAACACCGCACCCGCGGCTGCCGGGCTACGAGGTGATTGCCGTCACGCCCGGACCGGCCGGCACGCTGCAGCTCGCGCAACGCTGACGCCGCGGTTGCAGGCGGTGACAACCCCGCCACTCGATCGAGGGTTTGCCCGGGGATGATCTGCACCCGGCTCCCGAAGAATCCCGGACTGGAAACGTTTCCACTTGCTGTTTCCACTTCACCCACACTCCAGTCCGACCATGAAACTCCTTTCACGTCTTGCCTCGCGGTTTGCCCTGCTGCCCGTGGCCGCCCTCGTGCTGGCCGGCACCGCCGCCGCCCACAGCAGTTTCCTGAAGGTCGACGGCCGCGTGGTGCGCAACCAGAACGGCACCGGCGACCCGATCTACCTGCGCGGCGTGAACCTCGGCGGCTGGCAGGTGCACGAGACCTGGATGTCGCCGCTGGCCGGCGCCAGCGACGACTACACGATGCGCAAGACGCTGAGCCAGCGCTTCGGCGATGCCGGCCGCGACGCGCTGATCAACGCCTACCAGGACAGCTACCTGCAGGAGAAGGACTTCAAGATCCTCAGCGAGATGGGCATGAGCGCGGTGCGCCTGCCGATCTACTACCTGAACCACATGAACGAGGACGGCTCGTGGAAGCGCGATGCCGCCGGCAAGATCGACTTCCGCCGCATCGAGTGGGTGGTGGCGATGGCGAAGAAGTACCGCCTGTACGTGATCCTCGACCTGCACGGCGCGCCGGGCTCGCAGAACGGGGCCGACCACAGCGGGCGCATCGGCGGCTCGGGCCAGCTGTGGAACAACACCGCGTTCCAGAACCAGGCGCTGAGCTTCTGGCGCGAACTGGCCACGCGCTTTCGCAACGAGCCGACCGTCGCCGGCTACGACCTGCTGAACGAGCCGTCGCTGAACTACCCGTCGCCGGCGACGCGCCCGGTGCTGGACATGTACAACCGCTTCTACAACGAGATCCGTGCGGTCGACCTGAACCACATCGTGATCATGGAAGGGATCTGGGACTGGACCGCGATCACGCGGCCGTCGGACTACGGCTGGACCAACGTGATCTACGAGTTCCACTACTACCACTGGGGCAACGACTCGAACTACCAGGCGCAGGCGAGCTTCACCGACAGCAAGATCGCGCAGGAGAAGCAGTACCTGTCGTACAACGTGCCGCACTACGTCGGCGAGTTCATGCTGTTCAACCTGCAGAGCAGCTGGGAATACGCGCTGGGCAAGTACAACGCGGCCGGCTGGCACTGGACGAGCTGGACCTACAAGGGCACCAACATCGGCAACTGGGCGCTCTACAACAGCACCAATGCCGGCGCCAACACGCCGAACGTCGCGACCGACTCGTACGCGGCCATCGAATCGAAGTGGCGCAGCTGGGACGTCGAGAAGAACATGGCGCCCAACACGATGCTGACCGGCGTGTTCAAGGCGGCGCTGACCGGCAGGAACAGCCTGATCCGCAACCTGCCGTACGAGGGCAACTGGCGCGCCCTCGACAAGCTCGAGGCCGAGAATTTCTATGCGCAGAGCGGCGTCAGCTTCGACGCGGCCGGCGTCGGCAGCTTCGATGCGGGTGACTGGCTGCGCTACATCGACGTCGACTTCGGCAGCGGCGTCGACCGGCTGAAGCTGCGTCTCGCGGTGGAAGCGGCCTATGCCGGCAAGCAGATCGAGCTGCACCTCGACAGCCCGACCGGCGCGCACGTCGGCACGGTCACGGTGCCGAACACCGGCGGCTGGACCACCTTCCAGGAGGTCACGACGCCGATCCAGCGCAGCAGCGGCGTGCACAACCTCTACCTGGTGGCCAAGGGTGGCCTGGGCGTTGCCAACCTCGACTGGCTGCAGTTCGAGGACTCGACCGGCACCAACACGCCGACCAATCCGCCGACCAACCCGCCCACGAATCCCCCGACCAATCCGACGGCGGGCCCGGTCTCCGGCCAGACCTATGCGATCGTCGCGAAGCACAGCGGCCGGGCGCTCGACGTGCGCGAGCGCGCCACCACCGACGGCGCGGCGCTGCAGCAATGGAGCTATGGCGGCGGGACCAACCAGCAGTGGATCGCACAGAGCGGCGGCAACGGGCTGTGGCAGCTGCGCTCGGTGCTGAGCGGCAAGTGCGCCGACATCACCGGCGTCAGCACCGCCAACGGCGCGGCGGTGCAGCAATGGACCTGCACCGGCGGCGCGAACCAGTTGTTCAAGCTGGAGGACCAGGGCGGCGGCTACTTCTACCTGCGCGCCTCGCACAGCAACAAGTGCCTGGACGTGACCAACGTGTCGGCGGTGGATGGGGCGAGCATCCAGCAATGGGATTGCGGCGGCGACAACGCGCGCTGGACCTTCCGCGCACCTTGATCGGAAAGTGATCGGGGCAGCGCTACTTCACCTGCTGCTTCCCGAGCTTGCGGGCGAGGGTGCGGCGATGCATGCCCAACCGCCGCGCCGTCTCGGAGATGTTGAACCCGGTCTCGGCCAGCGTTTCGTGGATGCGCTCCCACTCCAGCGTCTTGATCGAGCTGGCGCGGTTCGTCAGCTCGACCTCGGTGGTGCCGGCCGCGCGGCCGAACGCGGCCTCGATGTCGTCGGTGTTCGACGGCTTGGCCAGGTAGTGGCAGGCGCCGAGCTTGATCGCCTCGACCGCGGTCGCGATGCTCGCGAAGCCGGTCAGCACGACGATCAGCATCTTCGGGTCGTGCGCATGCAGCGCCTGCACGCAGGCCAGGCCCGAGGCATCGCCGTTGAGCTTCAGGTCGACGATCGCGAAGCCCGGCGACCCGGCCTGCAGCGCGGTGGTCACGTCGTCCAGGCTCGCGGCGAGCGTCACGTGGTAGTCGCGCCGCTCGAACGAGCGCCCGAGCGTGCGCGCGAACGAGGCGTCGTCCTCGACGATCAGCAGGCGGCGTTCAGCGTTGTCCATCGGTGGCAGTCACTTCCTCGTCGTCGTCTTCCTCACCCTCGGTCTCGTCCCCGGCTTCCAGCACGATCGCCGACAGCGGCAGCGTGATCTTGACCATCGCACCGCCCTCCGGCCGGTTCGCGGCCTCCACCGTGCCGCCGATCGTGCGCGCCACGTTGACCACCAGGAACAGCCCGAGCCCGCCGCCCGGCCGGCCCTTGGTCGAGCGATAGGGCTGGCCCAGCGTCTCCAGCAGGCCGGGCGCGAAGCCCTTGCCGGCATCGGTCACCGTCAGGGTCAGCGCGTCGCCGGCGCGCTCGACATCGAGCCGCAGCCATTGTGGCGAGGCCTCCAGCGCGTTGTCGAGCACGTTGCAGATCATCTGCTGGATCGCCGAATCGGACACCATCGGCAGATCGTCGCCGAAGCGGTTCTCGTACGCGAAGGCCTTGACCGGCCGCGTGCGGCGCCAGTCGTGCACCAGCTCGTCGAGGAAGGTCGCGAGCGTGGTCGCCTCGGACGATTCGCCGCGCGCCTCGCCGGCCGTCAGCAGGATGCCGCTGACGATCGCCTTGCAGCGCTCCAGCTGCGTCTGCATCTCGACCACCTCTTCGAGCAGCTCGGGGTCGGAGCTGAAGTGCGGCAGCCGGCGCCAGTCGCCGAGGATCACCGCCAGCGTCGCGAGCGGCGTGCCCAGCTCGTGCGCGGCGCCCGACGCGAGCAGGCCCATGCGGACGATGTGCTCCTCTTCGGCGGCGCGCTGGCGCAGGTCGGCCAGCCGCGCATCGCGGGCGCGCAGGTTGCGCTGGATGCGGGTGATGAAGGTGACCAGCAGCGCCGCGTTCAGCGCGAAGCACAGCAGCAGCCCGAGCACGAACGGGCTCGACAGGCCGCGCACGTGGTCGAGCGGGATGTCCAGCGGCCGGTGGTACAGCCCGAGCCCCGCGAAGCAGACGCTGGTGACGACCACCAGCACCCAGGTGTAGCGCGGCTTCAGCAGCACCGCGCCGAGGATCACCTGCAGCAGGTACAGGAAGGCGAACGGGTTGGTCGCGCCGCCGCTCAGGTACAGCTGGGCGGTCAGCATGCCCACGTCGACCAGCAGCGCCACCAGCAGCTCCACGTGCAGCACCGGCCGCCGGTTGCGCAGCCGCAGCACGCTGACGAGGTTGAACGCGACCAGGCAGTACAGCACCGCGAGCATGTGCTCCAGCGGCAGCCGGATGCCGAACCCGACATGCACGGTGGCGATCGTGGCGACCTGGCCCACCACCGCGATCCAGCGCAGCTGGATCAACTGCTGCATGTTCTTCAGGCCGGCGTCGGTGACGCCGGCGGTACCGGCCCAGGTCGTGGGCGGGCCGATCGTCGTGTGCTGCAGCGGGAGGGTGTCAGCCGTGAGGGGCATCGTGGGGAAGGGCGGAGGCAGGGGCCGGGGAGAGCGGATTCTCCCTCGCCCAGCGGCCGCCCGGCCGCAGCATCCACGCCGCCCCTGCCACCATCGCGGCCAGCCCGAACCAGGTGAGGGCGTAGACGAGGTGGTTGTTGTGGAAGCTGACGACGGTCAGGCCGGCGACGGGCCAGGCGTCGGGGCCTGCATCGGCGTCGACGAAATAGGCGGCGACATTCGGAATACCGTGTGCCGAGGCGATGGCCTCCACGTCGCGCGAGAACCAGCGGCCGGCGGCAGGATCGTTGCGGCGCAGGAAGCCGCCGCGCGGCTCGGTCAGGCGCAGCAGGCCGGTGACGGCAACCTCGCCATCGGGGCGCGCGGCGAGGGCTTTCGATTCGGTGGTGACGAAGCCGCGGTTGACCAGCACGCTGCGGCCATCGGCCTGCTGCAGCGGCGTCACGAGCCACCAACCGGGGCCTTGCTCGGTGACGGCCTGCACGAGGGTCTCGTGCGCATGCAGGAAGCGGCCGTGCAGCACGACGTGCCGGTATTCATCGGCCGCCGCGGTGACGGGCCCGGCAGGCGCCTCGACCGGCGCCGCGTGCACCCGTTGCTCGACCCGCTCGATCAGCTCCAGCTTCCAGGACAGCCGCTGCACCTGCCAGGTGCCGAGCGCGGCGAAGCCTGCGAACAGCAGGGCGGCCGCTGCGATCAGCGCTGCCCTGCGCGGCCTCACGGCCGCACTCGCATGTCGTGCATCGTGGGCATCATGTTGCTGTTCATGTGGAACATCACCCACAACGAACCGCTCAGCGTGATCACCACCAGCACCAGCGTGAAGATCAGCGCCAGCATGGTCCAGCCGCCTTCCGAGCGGGCGTTCATGTGCAGGAAGTACACCATGTGCACGACGATCTGCACCGCGGCGAAGCCGAGGATCACCAGCGCCGTGGTGCTGGAGTTGTTGAAGGCCTTGCCCATCACCAGCCAGAACGGGATCGCCGTCAGGATCACCGACAGGATGAAGCCGGTGGCGTAGCCCTTCAGCGTGCTGGGGGCGTGGCCGCTGTCGTGGCCGTGGTCGTCGTGGTCATGACCGTGGCCGTGATCGCGCCCGTGGGCGAGGCTGTCGATTTCGTGTGCGCTCACGGCAGCACCCCCATCAGGTAGACGAACGTGAAGACGCCGATCCAGACGACGTCCAGGAAGTGCCAGAACATCGACAGGCACATCACGCGGCGGCGGTTCGGCGCGGTCAGCCCGTGCTTGCCGAGCTGGAACATCAGCGTGACCAGCCAGACGATGCCGAAGGTGACGTGCAGGCCGTGCGTGCCCACCAGCGTGAAGAACGACGACAGGAACGCGCTGCGCTGCGGGCCGGCGCCTTCGTGGATCAGGTGCGCGAACTCGTACAGCTCCAGGCTCAGGAAGCCCAGGCCGAACAGGCCGGTGATGCCCAGCCACACCAGCGTGGCGCGCAGCCGCTGGCGCTGCATCTCGAGCACCGCGAAGCCGTAGGTGATCGACGACAGCAGCAGCAGCGAGGTGTTCACCGCCACCAGCGGCAGGTCGAACAGGTCGGCGCCCGACGGGCCGGCCGCGTAGCTGCGGCCCAGCACGCCGTAGACGGCGAACAGGCACGCGAAGACCAGGCAGTCGCTCATCAGGTAGAGCCAGAACCCGAGCAGGGTGCCGTTCTCCGGATGGTGTTCCTCGCGCAGGTAGTAGCGCGGCGCGGTCGGGTCGACCGCGGCAGGGTTCAGGGTGAGATCAGACATGGGCAGCGAGCATCTGGGTGCGTGCGTTCTCGGTGCGGACGACTTCGTCCGCGCCGATGTGGAAGTCGCGCTTGTAGTTGAAGGTGTGGACGATGATCGCCGCCATCATCGCGACGAAGCCGAGGACGGCCGGCAGCCACATCTGCCAGATCATCGCGAAGCCGACCGCCGCCGCGAGGCCGGCGATGATGAAGCCGGCGCCGGTGTTCTTCGGCATGTGGATCGGGATGAAGCCGTCGGTCGGGCGCTCGAACTTGTTGTTCTTCATGTCGTACCAGGCGTCGTTGTCGTGCACCACCGGCGTGAACGCGAAGTTGTACGACGGCGGGGGCGAGGCGGTCGACCATTCGAGCGTGCGGCCGTCCCAGGGGTCGCCGGTCACGTCGCGCAGCTGCTCGCGCCGCATGAAGCTCACCACCAGCTGGATCAGGAAGCTGCCGATGCCGAGCGCGATCAGGAAGGCACCGAACGCGGCGATCACGAACCAGATCTGCAGCGACGGATCCTCGAAGTGGCTCAGGCGGCGCGTGACGCCCATCAGGCCCAGCACGTACAGCGGCATGAACGCGAAGAAGAAGCCGGTCTGCCAGAACCAGAACGAGCACTTGCCCCAGAACGGATCGAGCTTGTAGCCGAAGGCCTTCGGGAACCAGTAGGTGATGCCGGCCATCAGCCCGAACAGCACGCCGCCGATGATCACGTTGTGGAAGTGCGCGATCAGGAACAGGCTGTTGTGCAGCACGAAGTCGGCCGGCGGCACCGCGAGCAGCACGCCGGTCATGCCGCCGATCACGAAGGTGATCATGAAGCCGACCGTCCACAGCATCGGCACCTCGAAGCGGATGCGCCCGCGGTACATCGTGAAGAGCCAGTTGAAGATCTTCGCGCCGGTCGGGATCGAGATGATCATCGTCGTGATGCCGAAGAACGAGTTCACGCTCGCCCCCGAACCCATCGTGAAGAAGTGGTGCAGCCACACCAGGTACGACAGGATGGTGATCACGACCGTGGCGTACACCATCGACGCGTAGCCGAACAGGCGCTTGCCGCTGAAGGTGGAGACCACTTCCGAGAAGATCCCGAAGGCCGGCAGCACCAGGATGTAGACCTCGGGGTGGCCCCAGATCCAGATCAGGTTCACGTACATCATCGCGTTGCCGCCGAGATCGTTCGTGAAGAAGTTGGTGCCGGCGTAGCGGTCGAGCGAGAGCAGCACCAGCACTGCCGTCAGCACCGGGAAGGCGGCGACGATCAGGATGTTGGTGCACAGCGAGGTCCACGTGAAGACGGGCATCTTCATCATCGACATGCCGGGGGCGCGCATCTTGACGATGGTGGCGATCAGGTTCACGCCCGAGAGCAGCGTGCCGACCCCCGCGATCTGCAGGGACCAGATGTAGTAGTCGACCCCCACGTCAGGGCTGTACGCGATGCCCGACAGCGGCGGGTAGGCCAGCCAGCCGGTGCGCGCGAACTCGCCGACGAACAGCGAGGCCATCACGAGGCCGGCGCCGAAGGTGGTCATCCAGAAGCTGAAGTTGTTCAGGAACGGGAAGGCCACGTCGCGCGCGCCGATCTGCAGCGGCACGACGAAGTTCATCAGCCCGGTGACCAGCGGCATCGCGACGAAGAAGATCATGATCACGCCGTGGGCGGTGAAGATCTGGTCGTAGTGGTGCGGCGGCAGGTAGCCGAGGTTCTCGCCGAACGACACGGCCTGCTGGGCGCGCATCATCACCGCATCGGCGAAGCCGCGCAGCAGCATCACGAGGCCGAGGATCACGTACATGATCCCGATCTTCTTGTGGTCGATGCTGGTGAACCACTCGCGCCAGAGGTAGCCCCACAGGCGGTAGCGGGTGAGCAGCGCCACCATGCCGAGGCCGCCCAGGCAGACGGCGACGAAGGTGACGAGCAGGATGGGCTCATGGAGCGGGATCGCGTTCCATGAGAGGCGGCCGAAGACGAGCTTCGTCAAATCGAGGTGATCGAGCATCGGTGCGACTCAGTTCTGGGTGCTGGCGGTCTGCGCGGTGCGCAGCACGGGTTGCGCTCCGGTCGGGTCGGCGACCGTGCACAGCGCGGCGGCGACGTAGTAGGTGCGGGGCGTGGCGC
>NZ_JBFUGW010000048.1:0-30482 GCF_056402735.1 Rhizobacter sp. P3_C12 | reverse complement strand
GAAGCGCGCTGGCGCACGCCACCCCCGAAACCGATCTTCTCCGTCGCCCCAGAAGTCGCCCCGCCGCGCGCCCCCGGCCGCAGCACGCTGGCGGCTTGTGTTCCTAGGGTGGGAGAAGGAATGCCGGGGCAGGCACCTTCTCGATGCACTCCGCTTTCGAAAGAGAGCGCGCACAGCCTACAGTTGACGCACCGCCATCCTGACAAAATCTGCCAGTCGAATTTCCGCGGTCCACGAGCGACGCCCTTTCGTCCCGTGAAGCTCAACCTTACCGTTGAGGTGCGCCATCTTCTCCGGTAGTGTCGTCATTCCAAAAGAGACTCGCTCCGCATGGATGATCTTGTTGCATGCTTCCCGGAAGTTCAGAGTGCTTTCACTATTTCCGGTCTCGCGAAGGACTCCTACCTCAATAGCAGGCCGTCTCTCGATCCGATTCTCATGAATGGGATCCATCGGCCATTTGACTCCGTCGAGTAGATTTCTCAAGACAACAGCAATCTCAATCAGAAGCTTGGTTGCCTGAGCGATCTCGTGACGTACGCGCAGTTTGTCGAACTCGTCACGATCATCGCCTGTCGAGAGCCGCGCCAGCCCTTCACTTCCGAACACTACAGCGGCCAGATCGTAGAGCGATGCATAGATTAGCGGTCGCTCAATTAGAAGCGCGGTTGGGTATGCATCCATATCAAAGTTTGGCCTGTTGAAAGAGCACTTCTGTTGATACTAGCCCCTCACGTTCGAGGCAAGGCGGGCTCAGCGGCATTGGCAACGATGCACGAGAAACCGCAGCAAATCACGGGCCTACATCGTTCGACTTCAACTCGAGCGAGGGGTCAGGCGCCACGCTTTGCTTGCGCGATGGCCTGTTCTATCAAATTGCGACGAAGAGTGGTCAGTTGCTCGACGCCGATGATTTCGCGTATGCGTTGAACGACAACGTCAATCGCCATCTCTGGCTGTTCGTCGATGGGGAGACTGCCGGTCAATTGCAACATGTTCCGGAAGACGGTATACATCTCGCTCAAAGCCTTGGGGCGCTCAGGATCCCCGCTTCCGCGGAGATCGTTGACCAACCCTTTGAGAGCCCCGATCTGACGGACTGCATCTTCGAAGGGCTTCAGCCCAATAGCAGTGGATGTCGGAAGCCAAGCCGCGTATTCCTGGCGGAGGTCGGCGAATTTGATAGCGTGTTCTAGCGCCTTTTGGGTAGGGCCTTCTCGGAAAAATGTTGAGACGGTCGAGTGCACCTCAGCGATGTACTTCTCAGCGAAGGCGACGTGCTTGTCGAATGCGACGTTCGCCATGTGTGACATCGCCCCGACGCTAAACATCTGCTGGTCGCGCTGTAGCAGCAGTTGCCGCTCGAGAGCGGCCTGCTCGCGGAAAATCTGAAAGAGCGCGGCCACCAATGATCCAACTGCTGGGATGGTCGCCAGTTCCCTCATCGCCCAATCAACTGGTAGAGCGAGCAAGAGCACGACGGAGAGTACGAAGACGGCTGTCAGCGCGCGGAACCAGCGTGTGGATGGTTTCATGTGGCCCATTGTGTAGTGCGGCAGCAGATCATCTGCGCGTTCCATCGAAGTAGCACGGCATCTCGCAAAGGCGCGTGCGGGGAGGCTGTGGAGCGCCAATAGGGACGGGGCGCCGGAGCTGGCTGGTTTCATGGCCCGCGTGCGCAGCACGCTTCGTGAACTGACTGTCGCCCACTGTTTGACCACAACGAACGAAGTGAGTGGCGGGAGTTTGGGCGACGGGCCATGAAACCAGTCAGCGGAGGGCAGTCTTCGCCCCCCGGGGCGAAGACCGCACCGGCCGGCGAGCCACAGCCTCCCCGCACGCGCCTTTGCCGCACAGAAGCAAGCGCAAAAAAAGGGCGCAACTCGCGTTGCGCCCCTGAAGGGTCACGCGCTGACCGCCAGGCCCGCGCGACCGCCGCAATCGAGAACCTCCGTCAGAGGTTCTTCACGATCCGCAGGTTGCGGATCTGGAAATGGATGGTTCCCTTCTGGTCGTCCCACGCCGGCAGCATCTCCAGCGGCGACGTGATCTTCGAAGCATCGAACCCGTTCGCCACGTAGTCCGGCGAGCTGAACGGGATCTTCACCGTCTGCCAGGTGTTGAGCGCCGGGTGACCCACCTTGTCCTTCAGGTCGCCGGTGCGGCAGGTCTCGCTCTTGCGGTCGCAGACCATCTTGGTCCAGAAGTCCTGCGTGCTGTTGCCGTAGTCGAGCACCCGGATCTCGAACTGCACGCCACCCGTCGCCGCGATCGCCGACGCATCGATCAGCGTGTTGTCCGGCACCGACATGAAGATGCCGCCGTTGCCCGCCCCATCGGTCACGCCGTTGAACACCACGTCGATCAGCTTGTCGGTGCCGTCGACCAGGTCGTTCGTCAGCGTCACGCTGCCCGTGCCGTACGACCACGACCCCGCCGGCGCCAGCGCCGCCGCATCGCTGATGCCGTTGACGTACAGGTCCTTGTCGTCGCTGACCGCGATCACGTTGACCGCCGGCCCGCCCGCGCACGGCACGTTGCCGGTGTTCTTCGGGTCCCAGCGGATATTGGCCACCGACACCTCGAACTGCCCGCCGCTGCTGTACAGCAGGAACGGCGTGTTCACCGCGGTGAAGTCGGTGCCCTGGTCGGCAAAGCACTGCAGCGGGATCGCCAGCTCCGTCCAGGTGTTCACCGGCAGCGCGCCGAAGGTGTTGGTCGCGTCGATCTCGCCCATGCACGGGTAGCCGCAGTCGACCCGCATCTTCACCGCCGCGCTCGGCGCCACGCTGACGCGTGCATCGAACACCAGCGAGCCCTTCGAGTTCAGGTACGACTGCAGGTCCTGCTTGTCGGCGTCGTTGGTGCTCTGCATGTAAAGCTGGCCGGCCGCGCCATTCCACTTCGCCTTGACAGCCGCCCACTGCTTGCCGTCCTTGTCGTCGACCGGCACCGCACTGATCTCGCCCTGCGGCGTCGACGTAGTCGTCGCCGACGACAACCCCACCAGCACGCTCCAGCTCGACGGTGCGCCGATGCGCAGCGAGAAGCCGCTCTGGTTCGCGCCGTCGAACACCGCCAGCGTCTGGTCGGTGGTGCCGCCGCCGCCCGCCGGCACGCCGCAGCCCTGCGCCACGGTGGCCTCGTCGAGCGCCACCTGGTCGGCCCCCGGTGCGGCATAGCTCAGGCCGTAGCCGAAGGCATACAGCGGGTCGTAGCCGGCATCGCCATGGTTCAGCGCGACCTGGCAGGCCGCCTTCGGCCACGAGTACGACAGTTTGCCGCTGAAGTCGGCATTGACGGCCCCGTCGTCCTTCTTGAACAGCACGTCGGTCAGGCCGTCACCCTCGGTGCCCGGCAGCCACGCGGCGACGAACGCATCCGAGCGGTTCAGCTCGCGGTTCACGTACAGCGGGCGGCCCGAGTACAGCACCGTGATGATCTTCTTGACGCCCTTGGCCTTCAGCGCATCGATCAGCGCGACGTCTTCCGGGTGCAGCTTCGCGTGCTCCAGCGTCTTGGTCTTGCCGATGTCGCCGACGCCTTCGGCATACGGCGTCTCGCCGATCACGACGATCGCCGCGTCGTAGTCGGCGCTGCCCAGCGCACCGGTGGTGCTGGTGTCGATCACCGCGTTCGGCGCAATCTTCTGGATCGCCGCCCACAGCGTGGTGCCGCCGCCGAAGTCGGCATTGACGTTGTCGGTGCCCTGCCAGGTGAGCGACCAGCCGCCGCTCTGGTTCGACAGGCTGTCGGCGCTCTTGCCGGCCACCAGCACCTTGGCGCTGCGCGCCAGCGGCAGCGTGGCGCCGTTGTTCTTCAGCAGCACCAGCGATTTGCGCACCGCCTCGCGCGCCACCGCGCGGTTCTCGGCGGTGCCGACCTCGCTGCTCGCATTGCGCGCCGACGGCTTCGGCTTGTCGAACAGGCCGGCGCGCAGCTTGACGCGCAGGATGCGGCGCACCGCATCGTCGATGCGCGCCTGCGGGATCTCGCCGCTCTTCACGCTCGCGATGGTGTTGGCGATGAAGGCCTTCCAGTCGTCGACGTACGGCACCATCACCATGTCGATGCCGGCGTTGATGGCCTGCGGGCAATCGGCGTTGGTGCAGGCGCGCGTCGAATCGCTGTTGGTCGCGTTGACCTGGCCGAGGCCGTTCCAGTCCGAAACGACGAAGCCGTCGAAGCCCATCTTGGTCTTCAGCACGTCGGTCAGCAGGTACTTGTGGCCGTGCATCTTGTCGGCGCGCGCGGTGTCGCCCTTCGAGGCGTCCTTCCAGCTGCTGAACGAGGCCATCACCGATTGCGCACCCGCCTGCAGCGCGGTGTAGTAGCCGCGGCCGTGGATGTTGATCAGGTCGGCCTCGGTGACCGCGGTGATGCCCTGGTCCTTGCCGTCGGTGGTGCCGCCGTCGCCCAGGAAGTGCTTGGCCGTGGCGACCACCTTCTCGTTGGCCTTCGCGTCCTTCGCGAGCGTGCCCTGCAGGCCCTGGATCACCGCGCCGCCGTACGACTGCACGACCAGCGGATCCTCCGAATAGCCTTCGTAGGTGCGACCCCAGCGGTCGTCGCGCACGACGGCGAGCGTCGGGCCGAAGGCCCAGTCGATGCCGGTGTGCGCCACTTCGCGCGCGGTGACCTCGCCGATGCGGCGCAGCAGGTCCGGGTCGCGCGTCGCGCCCAGCCCGATGTTGTGCGGGAAGAGCGTCGCGCCCTTCACGTTGTTGTGGCCGTGCACCGCGTCCGTGCCCCAGATCAGCGGGATCGGGTTCGTGTTGGCCGGGTCCTTCGACGCGGCCCACAGCGAATCGGCCAGCGCCAGCCAGTCGGCGACCGGCGCATCCTTGTGCTGGCCCGGGAACGATCCACCGCCGTTCAGCACCGAGCCCAGGTGGTAGGTCTTGATGTCGTCCGGCGTCACGCCCTGGATCTCGACCTGCGTCATCTGGCCAACCTTCTCCTCCAGGCTCATCTTGGCGAGCAGCGCGTCGACCTTCGACTCGATGTCGGCATCACGGGCCACCGCGCTCTTGATCGCGGGCCAGTCCTGCAGCGGGGTGGTCGGGATGTCGGTGCTCACGGGAGGCGGTGCCGGGCTGTCGTTGGAATCGCCTCCGCCGCAGGCGCCCAGCGTGAGCGCAAGGCCCCAAGCGAGCCCATGCAGGGCAGCGCGGGAAGAACGGATCATGGCTTGTCTCCTCTTGTGGGTATGTCGTGCGCTTCAGCGGAGCGAGCGAACGCGGCGCGAGCATAGCCACGGCTGAAAGCGCTTGCAAGAAGACGTTTACCAATCGTTAAGGCGATGACAAGTCCGAAGTGATCCTTCGAAGACTGTGAAAAACATCACATGACACGGCGCGACATGAGCAGCCGCGCGCCCTGGCGCGGATTGCGGCGGTGCAGCTACGGCACCGCAGCAAAAAGGCGCTCGTCAGGGAATCTACCGAGCGTTTCGTGAAACTCGGCTGAAACCGCTTGCAACCTCACTTACCGCTTAACTGACGCCGCGCAGTTCAAGCCGTCTTCTGCTCGAGCAGGTAGTTCGCGTCGTCGTACTGTCCCAGCACGTCGACCAGGTACGGCAGCACGGCGAGCAGTTCGTCGTGCAGCGTGTACGGCGGGTTCAGGATGAACATGCCGCTGCCGGCCAGGCCGAAGCCCTGCGAGTCGGGCACCTGCACCGTCAGGCGCACGTGCAGCCAGCCCTTGGGCGCGAGGCCCTCGAGCCGGCGCGGCAGCTGCGCCGCTTCGAGCTTCTGCACCTGCGGGTACCAGACCATGTAGACGCCTTCGTTGAAGCGCAGCAGCGCTTCGCGCAGCGAGGCGATCACGCGCCCGTAGTCGCCGTGGCCTTCGTAGCTCGGGTCCATCAGGATGGCCGCGCGCCGGCTCGACGGCGGCACCTGGCCCTTCAGCCCGTCGAAGCCGTCGGCGTTGAAGATCTCGACGTTCTTCGTCTCGCCGAGGAAGGACGCGAGGATGCGGTGGTCGGTGTTGTGCAGCTCGAACAGCCGCAGCTGGTCCTGCGCGCGCAGCAGCATCTGCGAGAAGGCCGGCGAGCCGGGGTACTGGCGCAGCTTGCCGTCGGGGTTGAACTGGCGCACCGCGGCCACGTAGTCGGCCACCGGGCCGGGCAGGTCGTCGCGGCCCCACAGGCGCGCGATGCCCTGCTCGAACTCGCCCTTCTTCGTCGCGTACTGGCCTTCGAGCGAGTAGCCGCCGGCACCGGCGTGGGTGTCGACCAGGCGGTACGGCTTCTCTTTCTGGTTCATGTAGCGCAGCACCATGCCGAGCACGGTGTGCTTGAGCACGTCGGCATGGTTGCCGGCGTGGAAGGCGTGGCGGTAGGCGAGCATGGGCGGCTTTCTGGAAAACGGGCAGCCTCGTATTGTCGTCGCCGCAGTCTCGATCCCGCTCGGCTTCAAATCCTGTTTGAAGGTGATAGTTCCCGCGACTGGATTATCAATTTCCGCCAAGCTGCCTACAGTGCCCGGACTGACCACTTCCCTTCCGGAGCCGCCCGATGAAAGCCGTTGCCTACCGCCGCCCCCTGCCGATCGCCGATGCCGACTCGCTGCTCGACGTCACGCTGCCCGAACCCACTGCCGCCGGCCGCGACCTGCTGGTGCGCGTGCAGGCGGTGTCGGTGAACCCGGTCGACGTGAAGATCCGCGCCGGCAGCCCGCCCGCCGAGGGCCAGTTGAAGGTGATCGGCTGGGATGCCGTCGGCACCGTCGAGGCGGTGGGCGAGCAGGTCACGCTGTTCAAGCCGGGCGACCGCGTCTGGTACGCCGGCGACATCACGCGGCCCGGCAGCAATGCCGAGCTGCAGTTGGTCGATGAGCGCATCGTCGGCCACGCGCCCACGTCGATCCCGGTCGCGCAGGCCGCCGCGCTGCCGCTGACCGCGATCACCGCGTGGGAACTGCTGTTCGACCGCCTCGGCGCCACGGCCGACACCGAAGGCGCGCTGCTGATCATCGGCGCGGCCGGTGGCGTCGGCTCCATCCTGACGCAACTCGCGCGCCGGCTGACGAAGCTGACGGTGATCGGCACCGCGTCGCGCCCCGAGACGCAAGCCTGGCTGCGCGAACTCGGCGCGCACCACGTGATCGACCACCATCAGCCGCTGCTGCCGCAACTGCAGGCCGCCGGCGTGCCGCAGGTCAGCGCAGTGGCCGGGCTCACGCACACGCCCACCTACTTCCAGCAGATCGTCGAAGCGCTCGCGCCACAGGGCAAGCTCGCGCTGATCGACGACTTCAAGGAACCGCTCGACGTGATGCCGATGAAGCGCAAGAGCCTGTCGTTGCACTGGGAGCTGATGTTCACGCGGCCGATGATGCAGACCGCCGACATGCACAAGCAGCACGAGCTGCTCGACGAGGTCGCCCGGCTGATCGACGCCGGCCGGCTGCGCAGCACGCTCGGCGAGCACTTCGGCACGATCAACGCCGCCAACCTGAAGCGCGCCCATGCCTTCATCGAGAGCGGCAAGGCGCGCGGCAAGGTGGTTCTGGAAGGGTTCTGAAAGCGCGTTGACAGCCCCTGCGGCTAGCATCGCCGGGTGCCTGAATTCCTCGCGCGGCGCCCGGCCCGCCTTGCCCTGACCCTCCTCGCCGGCGCCGCGGCCGCCGGCCTGTGCCTGCTGCTGCACACCCCGCTGCCATGGATGATCGGCCCGCTGATCGCGACCGCGATCGGCTGCATGGCCGGCCTGCCGCTCGCGGCCGCCACGCCGCTGCGCAACGCCGGCCAGTGGGCCATCGGCACCGTGCTCGGGCTGTACTTCACGCCGCAGGTGGTGGGCATCGTCGCGAGCCACTGGGCGGTGATCCTCGTCGGCATCGCGTGGGCGCTGCTGCTCGGCGCCGGCTTCGGCCTCTACCTGGCGCGCGCCAATGCCGCGATGGCGCTCGACCGGCCGACGCTGTTCTTCGCGAGCGCGATCGGCGGCGCCTCCGAGATGGCGGTGCTCGCCGAGCGCTACGGCGGGCGCATGGACCTGGTCGCAAGCGCGCATTCGCTGCGCATCCTGCTGGTCGTGCTGACGATCCCGTTCGGCTTCCAGTTCGCCGGGCTGCACGGGCTCGACCCGACGCTGCCCGGCCCGCAGGTCGTCGAGTGGCACGGGCTGCTGCAGCTGATCGCGATGACGGCCGCCGGCGGCGCCTTCCTGCGCTGGCGCGGCGTCTCGAACCCGTGGGTGCTGGGCCCGCTGTTCGTCGCGTTCGGGCTCACCGCCACCGGCGTCGAGCTGTCGGCCGTGCCGAAGTGGATGACCAACCTCGGCCAGCTCTTCATCGGCGTCGCGCTCGGCACGCGCTTCACGCCGGCCTTCCTGCACACGGCGCCGCGCTGGCTGCTCAGCGTGGGGGCGGGCACGCTGGTGATGATCGCGCTGTCAGCAGGCTTCGCGCTCGGCGTCGCGCAGTTCAGCGGCCTGCATCCGGCCACCGTGCTGCTCGGCACCTCGCCCGGCGGCATCGCCGAGATGTGCCTGACGGCCAAGGTGCTGGAGCTGGGCGTGCCGGTGGTGACGGCCTTCCACGTCACGCGGATGGCGGCGGTGGTGCTGCTGGCATCGCCGATGTTCCGCTGGTCGGCGCCGAGGGCTTGAGCCCCCAGCCCGGCTCTTCAGCCCTTCTTCATGCGGGCACGGAACAGCTCGGGAATCCCGACCTCGCGCGGCCCCGGCACCAGCTCGAAGGCCTGTCCGGCGCGCAGCGTGCCGGGCGAGCGCACCGACAGGTAGAAGCCGCACCAGGCGCTCGACGCCATCATCTTCGCGGCCTGGTTGAAGCCCATCGCCGCATTGAACTTGAAGCACGGAAAGCGCGGCTCGCTGACCGCGAGCTCGCAATCGGGAAAGCGCAGCACGTCGCCGATCCACGCCTGGTCTTCGAGCATGCCGGCGAGCGTCAGGTTCTCGCCGATCGAACCGTGCGGCAGCGGCTCGTTCCAGCCGGCCGCCTGCGCCTGCGCGCGCACCGTCTGCCAGAACGGGTAGTGCTCGCTCGGGTAGGCGTACACCGCCTTGCCCAGGCCGCCGTGCACGCTGAGGTCGGCCTGCTCGTCGCCGTCCAGCCCCATCAGCTGCGCCGCGACCGGGCCGTCGACCGGTTGCTTGCCGATGGCGGTGAGCACCGGCCGGCCGTCGATCAGGCGCTCGCTCGCGCGGGCGGCGTTGACGCTGAGCAGGCGCATCGTCACCGGCAACTCAGCCGGCGGGCGCACGCCAGCCACGCACGCTGGCCGCGACGCGGCGACCCTGCGGGCCGGACACCCAGGCCGTGAACAGCTTGGCCGCCGGGTGGTTGACGCGGAACGAGCGCATCACGTGGACCTCGGTCGCCAGCAGCGGATCGCCTTCGACGACGATCGCGAGCGGCTTGGTCGTGTGGCTCAGCCAGACACCGCGCTCCACCACCGCGTACGCGTTCTGCGCCGCGGCCTGCGCGATGATCGAACTCTTCGGGTCCGCGGGCACGTACCAGGGTGCGACCGGCGCCACCTTCGACGCGCGCCACAGCGGCAACTCGGCCAGCGCCGCGCCGCTGCCGTTGTTGTTGCCGAGGAAGCGCGCCTGCGCGTTCGCGATGCTCATCAGCGCGATGCCGATGTCCTTGCCGCCGAGCACGCCGGCCGGGTCCTTGGCCTTCTTGCCCTTGCCTTCGACCGGGCCGATCAGCACGTAGTCGCCGAGCGCAACGCGGTGGCGGTCGTGCGCCAGGCCCTGCTTCTCGAGCTGCATCTCAAGCTCCGGCGCATTCGTCATCGCCATGTCGATCTCGCCGCGCTCGAGCGCCTGGATCAGCGTGGCGCTCTGGCCGCCCGAGATCTGCACCGCGACACCGGTGTCGCGGCCGAAGCCCTTCTGGAAGGCCTGGCCGAGGCCGGAGTCGAGCATCGCCTGCTCGACGCCCATCAGCAGCGGATCCGCCAGCGACTTGCGCTGGGCCGCACGGGCGGTGAAGGAAGCGGCCAGGCCGCTGGCGGCCGCGAGGGAGAGGAGGAGGCGTCGTCGCATCATCCGACGATCTTAAGCGGGCGCAGAAACGGCCATGCAACAGCGGGAACAGCCGCCGTGCCGCCCGGCCAGCCGCCGCGCAGAACCGCCGAAAAAGTCACAACTGCTTTGCATGTTGCCATTCGCAATTTGCATGATCCCCCGGTTCGCGGCAGTTACGGCGAGATTACAGTGGCGCGACAATGCCTTGCCCGGTGGAGGCACGCGGATTGCCCATCCGGCATGAAACCGCCTGTTCCTGCCGCCATGCCCTGCCGCCGTGCCCTTGCGGTATGGGGCGAGCCCCGAGGTTCGCCCGATCCCGCACTTTGACTTTGATGATTGGAGCCCACGATGAACCGACCCGCGATGGAGGGTTTGCGCCTGAACGCGCCCGCCTACGTCAAACACGCCCGGCTGATGGCCTGGGTGGCCGAGATGGCCGCGCTGACCGAAGCCCGTGACGTGCACTGGTGCGACGGCAGCACCCCCGAGTACGACAGGCTCTGCGCCCAACTGGTGGCCGCCGGCACCTTCAAGAAGCTGAACCCCGAGCTGCGCCCCAACAGCTACCTCGCCTGCAGCAGCCCGAGCGACGTGGCGCGCGTCGAGGACCGCACCTTCATCTGCAGCGCGAAGAAGGAAGACGCCGGCCCCACCAACAACTGGATGGAGCCGGCCGAGATGCGCAGCTTGCTGCAGACCGGTGACCGCGCCTTGTTCCGCGGCGCGATGAAGGGCCGCACGATGTACGTCGTGCCGTTCAGCATGGGCCCGCTCGGCTCGCCGATCGCGCACATCGGCGTCGAGCTCTCCGACAGCCCCTATGTCGCCGTCAACATGAAGATCATGACGCGCATGGGCCGGGCCGTGATCGACGTGCTGGGCACCGACGGCGAGTTCGTGCCGTGCATGCACACCGTCGGCGCGCCGCTGGAGCCGGGGCAGAAGGATGTCGCGTGGCCGTGCAACGCCACCAAGTACATCGTCCACTACCCCGAAACGCGCGAGATCTGGAGCTACGGCTCCGGCTACGGCGGCAACGCGCTGCTGGGCAAGAAGTGCTTCGCGCTGCGCATCGCCAGCACGATGGGCCGCGACGAGGGCTGGCTGGCCGAGCACATGCTGATCCTCGGCGTCGAGAGCCCCGAGGGAAAGAAGCACCACGTCGCCGCTGCGTTCCCGAGCGCCTGCGGCAAGACCAACTTCGCGATGCTGATCCCGCCGGAAGGCCTGCCGGGCTGGAAGGTCACCACCATCGGCGACGACATCGCGTGGATCAAGCCGGCCGCCGACGGCCGCCTGCGCGCCATCAACCCGGAAGCCGGCTACTTCGGCGTCGCGCCCGGCACCAACGAGAAGACCAACTTCAACTGCATGGCGAGCCTGAAGCGCGACGTGATCTTCACGAACGTCGCGCTCACCGACGACGGCGACGTCTGGTGGGAAGGCATGACCGACGTCCCGCCGGCCCAGCTGACCGACTGGCAAGGAAAGCGCTGGACCCCGGCGATCGCGAAGGAGACCGGCGCGAAGGCGGCCCACCCGAACGCGCGCTTCACGGTGCCGGCCACCAACAACCCGGCGCTCGACGCGGCCTGGGACGATCCCGAAGGCGTGCCGATCGACGCGATCATCGTCGGCGGCCGCCGCTCGACGACCGTGCCGCTGGTCACCGAGGCGCGCGACTGGACCGAAGGCGTCTACATGGCGGCCACGATGGGCAGCGAGACCACCGCCGCCGCGGCCGGCCAGCAGGGCGTGGTGCGCCGCGACCCGTTCGCGATGCTGCCGTTCATCGGCTACAACATGAGCGACTACTTCCAGCACTGGCTGTCGCTCGGCGCGAAGCTGCAGGCCCGCGGCGCGAAGCTGCCGAAGATCTTCTGCGTGAACTGGTTCCGCAAGGGTGCCGACGGCAAGTTCGTCTGGCCAGGCTACGGCGAGAACATGCGCGTGCTGAAGTGGATGCTCGAGCGCGTCGAAGGCCGGGCGCAAGGCCGCGAGAACGTGTTCGGCGTGACGCCCAGCTACCAGGACCTGAACTGGGAAGGCCTGGACTTCAGCGCGGCGCAGTACGACCAGGTGACCGGCGTCGACGCCAGCGCCTGGCGGGCCGAGCTGTCGCTGCACGACGAGCTGTTCAAGCAGCTCGCCTGGCACCTGCCGGCGGAGCTCACCGCGACGAAGGCGCGCATCGAGGCCCGGCTGGCGGCCTGACGCGATCCCGTGCGCCCATGAAAAAGGCCCGCTGATGCGGGCCTTTCTTGTATCAGCGCGAAGGCTTCAGACCTCGGCGTCGGCGCGGTCGGCCGCGGCGCGCAGGTCGGCGGCGTAGCTCGGCTGCCCGTCGCTGTAGGCCTCGGCCAGCGAGCGCAGGCGGCTCGCGGCTTCGGCCGGGCTCTCGGCGGCGGGGCTCAGCAGGTTCGCGAGCGCCGCGGTGGCGAACGCGTAAGCGTCCGAAATGCGCTGGACGAAAGCCGTCGAGGCTTGCGAGTCAGCGAAGAAAGTCGACTGGTTCATGGTGGTCTCGGTGTGTGCCGCCGCCCGTGGCAGCGGCATCGGTTCAGTTGCCGTACAGCTCTTCGTGCCGGTCGGCGGCCGCGAACAGGTCCGCAGCGAAGCCGGGGTCGGTCTTCAGGTACTGGCGAGCCATCGCCCGCACGTCGGCGGCCTCACGGGCGGCCTGGTTCTCTTCCACGTTCACGCGCTCGGCGGGCTTCAGGGCGTTCAGCAGCGCGGCGAAAGCAGCGGCAAACGGCGCGGCCAGGCGCGGGGCGGTGCGTTGTTGGGGGACTTGCAGGTCCATCGTGGTCGTGGTCATCGTGTTTCCTTCGGGGTTGGGGTCGCTTGTGGCGAATTCGGGGGAGGTCGGTCAGCGCTGGCGAACGGAAGCCATGGAACGCAGCTGGGCTGCAAGTTCGGGCTGCGACGCTTCGTAGCGGCTGGCCAGCGCCAGCAGTTCGGGACGAGCGCGGGTCTGGCCGGCGGCTTCCAACGAGGCCCAGACGCGGCGGCCGATGCGGCCCCACACGTCGTGCGATGCCGAACCGGACGCGACGGCGCCGGTGGGCACTTGCGGGAGATTCAGGCTGATCACGGGGTTCATGGAACGTCCTTTCAAGACTCGCGAAATCGTTTTCGACCTCGCATGCCGCAATCCTAGGGTTTACCCCAGGGGTTGGCTACTGAAAGCTGTGAATCAGTGATATACACAGCCGTGATATCCCGGTGTCGAGGAGTAGCAAACATGAATTTCCGCACACTTGACTTGAACCTCCTGCGCGTGTTTGACGCGGTGATGGCGGAGGGCAACCTGACCCGTGCGGCCGAGCGCTTGGCGCTCACCCAACCGGCGGTCAGCAACGCCCTCAAGCGTTTGAAGGACTCCGTCGGTGAGGAACTGCTCACTCGCACATCGTTCGGGGTGAAGCCCACGCCGCGTGCCGAGCAGCTGTGGCCGGAGGTGCAGGCGGCGCTGGCAGCCCTGCGCCAGGCCTTCGCGCCGGGCGATTACGACCCGCAGAAGGATGTGGCGAACTTCCGACTCGCGATGGCGGATGCGACCGCGGCGATGCTGATGCCCTCCCTCGTTCAACAGATCGAACAAGGCCAGGCGCTGGCCAACCTGCGGGTGATCCCGTTGACCACCCGCGACCCGCGGCCGCTGCTGGAACGYGGCGAGGTCGATTTCGCGGTCGGCTACTTTCCCGACGCGGTGGCCAACCTGGTCGCCCAGGGCAGCGCCAGCCCGATCCACCATGAGCGCCTGTATGACAGCGAATACGTCTGCGTGATGCGCCGCGGCAATCCGCTGGCCGACGAGGAGCTGACGCTGGACCGCTTCTGCGAGGCGCACCACCTGCTGGTGAGCTTCTCCGGCCGGCCGCATGGGCTGGTCGACCAGGCGCTGACGCAGCTGCACCGCACGCGGCGTATCGTGCTCACGGTCAACCAGTTCTTCACCGCCGGCCGGGTGGTCGCCCGCAGCGACCTGCTGACGGTGCTGCCCCGCACCTTCATCGCCGCCACCGGCTACGAGGACAAGCTGGTACAGCGGCCGATCCCGCTGCCGCTGGCCGGCATCCACGTCGAGGCGCTGTGGCACATGCGGCACGACCGGGCCAGCGCCCACCAGTGGCTGCGGGCGCGGCTGGTCGATGCGGCGCAGTCGGCCACCGAGTGACTTGACGGGCGGGCCGACTCCCGGCATCCTGCGCAAAGTGGTCTAGACCACTTATCCGCATCCTGCTCGACACTCCCACGCCCGAGGCCGCCGATGAACTCCACCACCGACATGAAGACCGTGGCCCACGCCGCGGCACAGGCCGCCCGCTCGGCCCCCGGCCGCGTCGTGCGCGCCCCGCGCGGCAGCACGCTGAGCTGCAAGTCGTGGCTCACCGAGGCGGCCTTCCGCATGATCCAGAACAACCTCGACCCCGAGGTGGCCGAGCGCCCGGAAGAACTCGTGGTCTACGGCGGCATCGGCCGCGCGGCGCGCGACTGGGCCTGCTTCGACCAGATCCTCGCGTCGCTGCGCGAGCTGGAAGACGACGAATCGCTGCTGATCCAGTCGGGCAAGCCGGTCGGCGTGTTCAAGACGCACCCGGATGCGCCGCGGGTGCTGCTGGCGAACTCCAACCTGGTGCCGAAGTGGGCCACTTGGGAGCATTTCAACGAGCTCGACCGGCAGGGCCTCTTCATGTACGGCCAGATGACGGCTGGCTCGTGGATCTACATCGGCACCCAGGGCATCGTGCAGGGCACCTACGAGACTTTCGCCGAAGCCGGCCGCCAGCACTTCGGCGGCACGCTGGCCGGGCGCTGGGTGCTGACGGCCGGCCTCGGCGGCATGGGCGGCGCGCAGCCGCTGGCCGCCACCTTCGCCGGCGCCGTCTCGCTGAACATCGAATGCCAGCAGAGCAGCATCGACTTCCGGCTGCGCACGCGCTACCTCGACAAGCAGGCGAAGGACCTCGACGACGCGCTGGCGCTGATCCAGCAGCACACGGCCAAGCGCGAGGCGGTGTCGATCGGCCTGCTGGGCAACGCCGCCGAACTGCTGCCCGAGCTGGTGCGGCGCGCGCAGGCCGGCGGCATCCGCCCCGACATGGTCACCGACCAGACCTCGGCGCACGACCTGATCAACGGCTACCTGCCGGCCGGCTGGAGCGTCGCGCAGTGGCGCGATGCGCAGCGCGACCCGCACCAGCACGAGCGCCTGAAGCAGGCCGCGGTGCAGTCGTGCGCGGTGCACGTGCAGGCGATGCTCGATTTCCATGCGATGGGCGTGCCCACCGTCGACTACGGCAACAACATCCGCCAGGTCGCGTTCGACCAGGGCGTGAAGAACGCGTTCGACTTCCCCGGCTTCGTGCCGGCCTACATCCGCCCGCTGTTCTGCGAGGGCAAGGGGCCGTTCCGCTGGGTGGCGCTGTCGGGCGACCCGGAAGACATCCGCAAGACCGACGCGAAGATCAAGCAACTGTTCCCGCACAACGCGCACGTGCACCGCTGGCTCGACATGGCCGGCGAGCGCATCGCGTTCCAGGGCCTGCCGGCGCGCATCTGCTGGCTCGGGCTCGGCGAGCGCCATGTCGCCGGCCTCGCGTTCAACGAGATGGTGCGCAGCGGCGAGCTGAAGGCGCCGATCGTGATCGGCCGCGACCACCTCGACACCGGCTCGGTCGCGAGCCCGAACCGCGAGACCGAGGGCATGAAGGACGGCACCGACGCGGTGTCCGACTGGCCGCTGCTGAACGCGCTGCTGAATGCCTCGGGCGGCGCGACCTGGGTGTCGCTGCACCACGGTGGCGGCGTCGGCATGGGCTATTCGCAGCACGCCGGCATGGTGATCGTGGCCGACGGCACCGACGCGGCCGCGAAGCGGCTGGCGCGGGTGCTCGTCAACGACGCCGGCTCGGGCGTGATGCGCCATGCCGACGCCGGCTACGAGCTGGCGGTGCAGACGGCGCAGGCCCAGCACCTGAAGCTGCCGATGGTCGGGCGTTGATGAGCGGGCGCAGCGAGACGCTGGACCTGCAGTCGCTGCCCGCCGTGGCGTGGCGCAACGGCGCCGGGCTGACGCGCGAGCTCGCCGTGCAGCCCCGCGATGCCACGGCCGATTTCGACTGGCGCCTGAGCGTCGCCGAGGTCGAGCGCGATGCGCCGTTCTCCGCGTTCCCCGGCGTCGACCGCTGCATCGTGCTGCTGCGCGGTGCCGGCATGCGGCTGCACTCGGCCGATGGCCGGCTCGATGAGCGGCTGGCCCGCGCGCACGAGCCCTTCCACTTCTCCGGCGATGCTGCATTGAACGCCAGCCTGTTCGACGGCCCGTGCCGCGATTTCAACGTGATGGTGCGGCGCGGCCGCTGGCGCGCCGACGTGCGCGCGCTGCGCGGCGCCGTGCGCACCGAGCCGGCCTCGGCCGGGCTGTTGCTCGCGAGCCTCGGCCGCTGGTCCGACGGCGCACGCGGGCTGGGGCCCTTGCAGGCCTGGCTGTGGCGCGACGGCATGCCCGCGCTCGCCCTCGAGTGCGCCGGTGACGCGCCGTGTGCGCTGCTCGTGCAGCTGGAGCCCGCGGCATGAGCGCGTCCGAGACCCCGACCGGATCGCTGTTCGCGCACCACGCGCTGCTGCCGCAGGGCTGGGCCGACAACGTGCTGCTGCAGTGGGACGACGCCGGCACGCTGACCTGCGTCGAGGCCGGCCTGCCGCCGCCAGCCGGCACCGGGCGCGTCGACGGCGTGCTGCTGCCCGGCCTGCCGAACCTGCATTCGCACGCGTTCCAGCGCGCCTTCGCCGGGCTGACGGAACACCGCAGCGCCGAGCAGGACAGCTTCTGGAGCTGGCGTGCGCTGATGTACGGCTTCGCGCAATCGCTGACGCCCGATGCGCTGCAGGCCATCGCGACGCAGCTCTACATCGAGATGCTGCAGGCCGGCTACACGGCGGTCTGCGAATTCCACTACGTGCACCACCAACCCGACGGCCGCGTGCACGCCGATGCGGCCGAGATGTCATTGCGCCTGGTCGCCGCCGCGCGCGAAGCCGGCATCGGCCTGACGATGCTGCCGGTGCTGTACCAGGCGAGCGGCTTCGGCGGCAAGCCGCCACTGGCGGAGCAGCGCCGCTTCCTGAACAGCGTCGACGGCCTGCTGTCGCTGATCGGCCGGCTGCGCCACGACGGCGTGCGCGTCGGCGCGGCGCCGCATTCGCTGCGTGCCGTGCCGCCCGAGGCGCTGCGCGACCTGCTCGGCGGCCTGCATGGCGCCGACGCCAGCGCACCGGTGCACATCCACGTGGCCGAGCAGCAGCGCGAGGTCGACGACTGCCTCGCGTGGAGCGGCCAGCGGCCGGTGCAGTGGTTGCTGGCGCATGCGGCGGTGGATGCGCGCTGGTGCCTGGTGCACGCCACCCACCTCGATGCCACCGAGCGGCGCGCACTGGCGCGCAGTGGCGCGGTGGCCGGCCTGTGCCCGAGCACCGAGGCCAACCTCGGCGACGGCGTGTTCGATGCCGAGGCCTTCATCGCCGATGGCGGCCTGTGGGGCATCGGCTCCGACAGCCACGCCTGCGTCGACGCGGCCGAGGAGCTGCGCCTGCTCGAGTACGGCCAGCGGCTGACGAAGCAGCGCCGCAACGTGCTCGCGAGCGCCGCGCACCCGCAGGTGGCCGATGCGATGTGGCTGTCGGCGGTGGCCGGCGGTGCACGCGCCAGCGGCCGCTCGATCGGCGGCCTGCGTGTGGGCCAGCAGGCCGACCTGGTGCACCTCAGCGCGTTCGATGACGCCGGCCTGAGCGCCTCGCAACGTCTCGCGAGCCACGTGTTCGCGACGCACGGCACCCGCGGCGTGCGCGACGTGTGGGTGGCCGGCCGGCAGCGCGTGCACGAGGGGCAGCATGCCAGCGCCGGGCGCGCCGCCGAGGCCTTCATCGCCGCGCGCACCCACCTGCTGGAGCACCGATGACCGACCTGCTGCTGACCAATGCGCGCATCGTCGACGGGCTGGATGAATCCTGTGCACCGTCGGCGCCGGGCTTCGTCGCGATCGCGAACGGGCGCATCGAGCGCGTCGGCCCGATGTCCGCGCTGCCGGCCGGGCTGCGGCCGCGCGCCGAACGCGATGCCGGCGGCGCCTTGCTGACGGCCGGCCTGATCGATTGCCACACCCACCTCGTCTACGCCGGCGACCGCGCGCGCGAGTTCGAGCTGCGGCTGCAGGGCGCGAGCTACGAAGAGATCGCGCGGGCCGGCGGCGGCATCCGCTCCACCGTGCGGCAGACGCGCGACGCATCGCCCGAGGCCTTGTTCGAGGCCTCGGCCCGCCGGCTGCGCGAGCTGATGCGCCACGGCGTGACGACCGTCGAGATCAAGTCCGGCTACGGCCTGTCGCTCGATGCGGAGCGCAAGTGCCTGCAGGTGGCGCGCCGGCTCGGCGAGCGCTTCCCGATCGATGTGCGCACCACGCTGCTGGCCGCGCACGCGCTGCCGCCGGAGTTCGAAGGCCGCGCCGATGCGTACATCGACGAGATCGTCGACCACCTGCTGCCGGCCATTGCACGCGACGGGCTGGCCGATGCGGTCGATGCATTCTGCGAGACGATCGGCTTCACGCCGGCCCAGACGCAACGCGTGTTCGAAGCGGCGCAACGCCACGGCCTGCCGGTCAAGCTGCATGCCGAGCAGCTGTCGAACCAGCACGGCGCCACGCTGGCGGCCGATTTCGGCGCGCTGTCCGCCGATCACCTGGAGCATGTCGACGAGGCAGGCGTGATCGCGATGGCACGCGCCGGCACCGTGGCGGTGATGCTGCCAGGCGCGTACTACTTCCTGCGCGACACCGTCGCGCCGCCGATCGCACTGTTCCGCCGGCACCGCGTGCCGATGGCTGTCGCGACGGACTGCAACCCGGGTACCAGCCCCGGCACCCACCTGCCGCTGATGATGAACATGGCCTGCACGCTGTTCCGGATGACGCCGGCCGAGGCGCTGCTCGGCGTCACGCGGCACGCGGCGCAGGCGCTGGGCCTGGCGGCCACGAACGGCTGCGTCGAGGTCGGCAGGCAGGCCGACCTCTGCCTGTGGGACGTCGACCACCCGGCCGCGCTGAGCTACGCGATCGGCGCGAGCCCGCTACGCGCCTGCTTCCACCGCGGTGTCGAGCGCGGCCTGCAGCATCCGCTGTAGCAGCGGCCGCACGCCGGCCGCGAGATCGGGCCGGAAGCCGAACGGCGCCGGCTCGTCCATGTAGGTGCCATGGCACATCTCCATCTGCAGCGCATGCACGCCGCGCGCCGGTTCGCCGTAGTGGCGCGTGATGTAGCCGCCCTTGAAGCGGCCGTTGCTGACCTGCGTGTAGCCGCGCTGCCCGGCGAGCACCGCTTCGACCGCCGCCTGCACGCGCGGTGCGCAGGCGCGCCCCTCGTCGGTGCCGAGGTTCAGGTCGGGCAGCTTGCCTTCGAAGAAGCGCGGCAGCACGCTCGAGATCGAGTGCGCGTCCCACAGCACCGCCACGCCATGCAGATCGCGCAGCCGCTCCAGCTCGCCGCGCAGCGCGACGTGGTACGGGCGCCAGAAGCGCTCGCGCCGCGCCTCGACCTCGGCCGCGTCGGGCTCCTGCCCCGCCAGGTACAGCGGCTGCTTGCGGAAGGTGTCGCGCGGCACCAGCCCGGTGGTGTCCTGGCCGGGGTAGAGGTTGGTGTCCTCGGGCGGGCGGTTCAGGTCGATCACGTAGCGCGACATCCGCGGCACCAGCGTGCTCGCGCCGATCTGCGCCGCGAAGTCGTAGAGCAGCGGCAGGTGCCAGTCGGTGTCGGCGCGCAGCAGCGCGTCGGGCGTCATGCGGGCCGCGATGTCGGCAGGGATGTCGGTGCCGGCGTGCGGGAACGAGACGAGCAGCGGAACGCTGCCCCGCGAGAGTGCGACCGTCGGTGCGTGCGTGCTGGATTCCATGGGTGGAAGTGGCCTAGACAACCGGGGAACCGAGTGTAGACTGCCCGGCACAGGGCTTGCATCATGTCCGACACCTTCCCCCTTCTCGCAGGAGCAGTGATGAATCCAGTGCGTGCCTTGGTCGGTTTGTTGGTGTCGGCGGCAGCGGTCTCGCCTGCCGCGGCGCAGGAGACGCCCGTCGCGATCGCGATCTCCGGCTGGACCGGCTTCGCGCCGCTGACGCTCGCGAAGGAGGCCGGCATCTACAAGAAGCATGGCCTCGACGTGTCGATCAAGAAGATCCCGCAGAAAGACCGCCACCTCGCCATTGCCTCGGGCGACGTGCAGTGCGCGGCCACCACCGTCGAGACCTGGGTGGTGTGGAACGCCAACGGTGTCGCGACCACGCAGATCTTCCAGCTCGACAAGAGCTTCGGTGCCGACGGCATGGTGGTGCGCAACCACATCGCGAAGATCTCCGACCTGAAGGGCAAGACGGTCGCCGCCTCGGCACCGGGCACCGCGCCGTACTTCGGCCTCGCGTGGATGCTGAAGAAGAACGGGCTGTCGGTGAAGGACGTGAAGGTCGTCACGCTGGAGCCGCAGGCGGCCGCGAACGCGTTCGTCGCGAACGCCGGCGACCTCGATGCCGCGATGACCTACGAGCCCTACCTGTCGACGGTGCGCGCCAGGCCCGAGGCCGGCAAGATCATCGCGACCACGCTCGACTACCCGATGGTGATGGACACCTTCGGCTGCACGCCGAAGTTCCTGAAAGAGAACCCGAAGGCCGCGAAGGCGCTGGCCGACAGCTACTTCGATGCGCTGGAGATGATCCGCGCCGAACCGAAGAAGTCGTTCGAGATCATGGGCGCCGACGTGAAGCAGAGCGGCGAGGCCTTCGAGAAGTCGCAGGCCTACCTGCGCTGGCAGGACCGCGCGGCGAACCAGCGCTTCTTCACCAGCGTGCTGCAGCCGTTCAGCAAGGAGGCGGCCGAGCTGCTGCTCGAGATCGGCAGCATCAAGCAGATCCCCGACCTGAAGGCGCTGTCGGACACCAGCTTCATCCAGTGAAGCCGCTGCAGCAGGTCGAACCCGGGCGGCGCATCGCGCTCGGGGTCGCGTTCTTCGTGCTGTTCGTCGCCGGCTGGGCAGTCGCGACGCTGGGCGGCTTCGTCTCGAAGACCTTTCTCGCCGACCCGCTGACGATGGTCCGCTCCGGCTGGGACCTGCTCGCGCAGCAGGGCTTCGCGCACGATATCGGCATGACGATGTGGCGCGTGATCGGCGGCTTCGTGATCGCGGCCCTGCTCGCGTTGCCGCTGGGCATCGCGATGGGCGCGTACAAGCCGGTCGAGGCGTTCTTCGAGCCGTTCGTGTCATTCGCGCGCTACCTGCCGGCCTCGGCCTTCATTCCGCTGCTGATCCTGTGGGCCGGCATCGGCGAGGCGCAGAAGCTCGCGGTGATCTTCCTCGGCTCGTTCTTCCAGCTGGTGCTGATGATCGCGGTGAGCGTGGGCCAGACACGGCGCGACCTGGTGGAGGCGGCCTACACGCTCGGCGCGCGCGACTGGGGCGTGGTGCGCCRCGTGCTGATCCCGGCCGCGGCGCCGCAGGTGGCCGAGACGCTGCGCCTGGTGCTCGGCTGGGCCTGGACCTACGTGATCGTCGCCGAGCTGATCGGCGCGTCGAGCGGCATCGGCCACATGATCACCGACAGCCAGGCGCTGCTCGCCACCGACCAGATCATCTTCGGCATCATCACGATCGGCGTGATCGGGCTGGTGTCCGACCTGGGGTTCAAGCGGCTGAACCGCCGCCTCTTCCGCTGGGCTGCGCTGTGAGCCGGCTGTCGATCCGCGGCGTGGGCCGCAGCTTCCCCGGTGTGCACGGCGGCAGCCCGACGCTCGCGCTGCAGCCGACTGACCTGGACGTGGCCGACAACGACTTCATCACCGTGCTGGGCCCGTCAGGCTGCGGCAAGTCGACGCTGCTGCGCATCGTGGCCGGCCTCGACGAGCCGAGCACCGGCCAGGTGCTGCTCGACGGCGAGCCGGTGCGCGGCCCGGGCGCTGACCGCGGCATGGTGTTCCAGAGCTACACGCTGTTCCCGTGGCTGACGGTGCGGCAGAACATCTGCTTCGGGCTGCGCGAGAAGGGCCTGCCCGACGCGCAGCAGCGCGAGATCGCGCAGCGCTTCATCGGCGAGGTCGGGCTGGCGGGCTTCGAGTCGCACTACCCGAAGCAGCTGTCGGGCGGCATGCAGCAGCGCGTCGCGCTCGCGCGAGCGCTGGCCAACGACCCGAAGATCCTGCTGCTCGACGAACCCTTCGGCGCGCTCGACCACCAGACGCGCGCGCTGATGCAGGAGCTGCTGCTGTCGATCTGGCAGCAGCACCGCAAGACGGTGCTGTTCGTCACGCACGACATCGACGAGGCGATCTTCATGGGCAACCGCTGCGCGGTGTTCAGTGCGCGGCCGGGCCGCATCAAGACCGAGCTGGCGATCGACCTGCCGTACCCAAGGCACTACACGGTGAAGACAACGCCGCGCTTTTCGGAGCTGAAGGCGCAGCTGACGGAGGACATCCGGGCCGAGAGCATCAAGGCGGCCGGGATGGCCGACGTCACGGGCCGGGCGTGAGGCGCTGCTGCAGGCCGGCGATGCGCGTCGCCTCGGGCGGCGGCACGCCGGCCTGCTGCGCGTAGGCCGGCCATTGCGCGAAGACATCGGCCAGCCGGTCGATGTGGTGACCGGGCTGGCGAATGCCGAACTGGTCGCCCAGCTGCACGAGGTCCGCGCGCGTGATGCCTTCGCCCTTGCCCGCGACCAGCATCTGGTGCTGGCGCGTCCATTTGCCCGGCGCCGGGTTGTGCGCGAAGCAGAGGTCGTAGGCAGGCGCCAGCGACCACGCGCCAGACTCGTCCATCAGGAACGCGAGGTTCTTCGTGTGGTCGTCGCAGTTCCTCGCCATCACGTTGAAGACGCACCGCAGCCACGCCTGCTCCATCGCCGCGGCACCGAGGTTCATCGACAGGATCGTGCGGAAGAACTGCTCGTAGCCGTGCACGTAGGGTGTGTTGAAGTCCAGGTGCTGCAGGCCGCACAGCGAATGCACATGCAGCTTGCGGTTGCCGACGCGGTCGAAGCGGCGGGTCATGAAGTGCGCCCGCCCGCCTTCTTCCAGCAACCGGCAGTCGCTCATCTCGATGCCGGCGTCGATGGCCATCCGGTGGTGGGCGTACTCGATGCGCCCGAAGCCAGCCGCGGCGCCGAGCTGGCCGTCGTCGCCCACGCCGTCGAACTTCAGCAGCCAGTGCTCGTACCCGGCCGGCAGCTCGAACTGCCCCGACACGATGCTGTTGCTCTCGGCGTTCCAGCCGATCACGGCCTTGGCACGGGCGCCGCCCGCGGAGCTGCCGACGTCGATGATGTCTTGCGCGACCTCGGAGAACTCGCCGCGCAGGGCCCGCCGGGCGTCCTCGACGAGGCTCGCCATCTGCAGCGGCGCCGCGGCCTGCGCCGAGTCGCGGTCACRCACGGCCGGCTCGAACTCCAGCGCGCCCATCGCGCGGCGCCCCACGTACACGAGGCGCTGCAAGGTCGTGATGTCCGAAGCCGCGATGCCGCGCCGCGCCAGGTATTCGTTGATCAGCGCGTTGCCGAAGCGGTCCGGCAGCGCGTCGGCCAGCAGCCCGGGCAATCCGAAGTAGGTGTCCTGCGGGAGCCCGGCAAAGCTGTAGCGCCGGCGTGGGCTGAGCGGCATCTGCAGCGGCGACAGCTCGAGGCCCGAACGCGCGAAATCGGCGCTGTACTGGAATTCGAAGAAGCCGGGCTTGCCGCGCAGCGCCGCCACCGCGCCGACCTGTTGCCCCCACAGCCGGACCTCGACGACACGGAGGTCACTGGCCATGTTTCAGCCCGAGGCTGGCGCTGGAGCGCCGCGGTGCGCGCTGGCGGACCGGCTTGGCCTGTTCGGCTTCGAGCAGGTCCAGCGGGCCAGGTCCTTCGGGGGTCGGGACCAGTTCTCCCAGCCGGTCGAGGAGCCCCATCGCGCGCATCAGCGCAATCAGGTTGCGCAAGGTGATGCCACCGGTCTTCTCGAAGCGCCTCAACGGGGTCAGCCCCATGCCGCTGCGTTGCGACAGCTCATCGAGCGTCATGCCGGCCGCATCGGGGTCGATGCGCCACGCGCGCAGCCGCTGCGCAAGGTGCAGAGCGACCTCCTTGTCGGTCAGGTGATCCAGGCCCATGGTGAACCCCTCGTAAAAGCCTAAAAACAGCCTTTTGCCAGCATTTCTTGGCAACAACAGACTAACACTAGACTATCACGGTGACGACACCAAGGCTGATCAGTTATCAGCCTAAATTTAGGCTAATAAGCACCAGAAGCACAGGTAGCGTTCTATTTTTAGAGCATCCCCATCCCTGCGTGCTCGACCATGTCGACAGCCGCCTCGATGTCCGGCGCCATCAGCCGGTCTTCCTTCAGGAACGGCACCCGCTCGCGCAGCCGCGCGTGCAGGCACTCCAGCGCCGGCGACGAACGCAGCGGCCGGTGGAAATCGAGCGCCTGGGCCGAGGCCAGCCATTCGATCGCGACGATGCCCGCCGTGTTGTCCAGCATCTGGTGCAGGCGCCGCGCGGCGTAGGTCGCCATCGACACGTGGTCTTCCTGGTTCGCCGACGTGGGCAGCGAGTCGACGCTCGCCGGATGCGCGAGCGACTTGTTCTCGGAAGCGAGCGCCGCCGCCGTCACCTGCGCGATCATGAAGCCGGAGTTCAGCCCGCCGTTCTCGACCAGGAAGGCCGGCAGCCCCGAGATGCCCGGGTCCATCAGCATCGCGGTGCGGCGCTCGGACAGCGCGCCGATCTCGGCGATCGCCAGCGCCAGGTTGTCGGCCGCGAAGGCCACCGGCTCCGCATGGAAGTTGCCACCGGACAGCGCCTCCAGCGTGTCGGCGAACACCAGCGGGTTGTCGGAGACGCCGTTCGCCTCGGTCAGCAGCACGTTCCATGCATGCTGCATCTGGTCGAGGCAGGCGCCCATCACCTGCGGCTGGCAGCGCAGGCAGTACGGGTCCTGCACCTTGTCGCAATCGAGGTGCGACTGGCGCAGCGCGCTGCCGGCCAGCCAGCCGCGGAAGCTCGCCGCCACCTTGCGCTGCCCGGGCTGGCCGCGCACCTTGTGGATGCGGTCGTCGAACGGCGTGTCGGCGCCCTTGGCCGCATCGACCGTCATCGCGCCGATGCCGATCGCCGCGTCGAAGATGCGCTCGAGCCGCTGCACCGCGACGAGCGCGAGCGCGGTCGACGCCTGCGTGCCGTTCAGCAGCGCGAGGCCCTCCTTCGGGCCGAGCACCAGCGGCTCGACGCCGGCATGCGCGAGCGCCTGCAATGCCGGCACGCGCTTGCCGTCGACGAAGGCCTCGCCGATGCCGATCAGCACGCCGCTCAGGTGGGCGAGCGGCGCGAGATCGCCCGAGGCGCCGACCGAACCCTTCTCCGGCACCACCGGCAGCACGTCGGCCGCCAGCAGCGCGAGCAGCGCATCGATCACCTGCGGCCGCACGCCCGACACCCCATGCGCGAGGCTGGCGGCCTTCAGCAGCAGCATCAGCCGCACCACCGGCGCGGCCATCGGCTGGCCGATGCCGGCGCTGTGCGACAGCACCAGGTTCTTCTGCAGCTGCGCCAGCTGGTCGTCGGGGATGCGCGTCTGCGCCAATTTGCCGAAGCCGGTGTTGATGCCGTAGACCGGCTCATGGCGCGACATCAGCGTCGCGACCGCCTGCACGCTCGCCTCGATGCCGGCCCGCGCCGACGGCGCGATCGTGAAGCGGGCCCCGCCGGCGGCCGCATCGAGCAGCATCGCCTTGTCGAGCTGGCCGGGGGTGATCAGGTGCGCAGGCGTCGTCATGGGGGTCCTCGCTCACGCGGCGGAACGCCGCAAAGTGGTCTAGACAACTTTAGCACAGGGGTAAGATCGCCCCCATGAAATCCGGCGACAAGACGCTGCCTTACGAGGCAGTCAAGCACTCGATCCGACACCGCATCGCCGAGGGGGGCTGGCAGCCGGGCGTGAAGCTGCCGTCGGAGCGCGAGCTGGTGCAGGAGTTCGGCTGCGCCCGCATGACGGTGCACCGCGCGCTGCGCGAACTGGAAGACGAGGGGCTGATCGAGCGCCGCCAGGGCTCGGGCTCGTACGTGGCCGAGCTGCACCCGATCTCCAACCTGCTGCAGGTGCGCGACATCCACGACGAGATCGTCGAGCGCGGCCACCGCCACACGACGCGGGTGTGCGGCGTCGAGCGCGTGAAGGCGGGCGCCGAGATCGCCACCGCGATGCGCCTGCGCAAGGGCGCGGCGGTGATCCGCTGCCGGCTGGTGCACCTGGAGAACGGCGTGCCGATCCAGTACGAGGACCGGCACGTGAACCCGGCCCTCGCGCCCGACCTGCTGGCACAGGACTTCACGCAGGTCACGCCGTCGCACGTGCTGTTCGAGCACGCGCCGCTGACCGAGGCCGAGCAGGTGGTCGAGGCGGTGCTCGCGACCGACGAGCAGGCCCGGCTGCTCGACGTGCCGGTCGGCAGCGCGCTGCTGCAGGTGTCGCGGCGCACGCTGTCGCAGGGCATCGTCGCGTCGGTGGCGCGGCTGGTGCATCCTGGGGCGCGCTACCGGCTCATCGGCAGTTTCTCGGCCGGCAAGTCGTGATCGCCCGCTGATCAGACGACAATCCCGGCTCGATCGATTGTTCAAGAGACCTGCCATGCCCGCCCCCACCGCCCTGCCCGCCTCGCTGCCGCCCGCCCACGACCTGACCGATGCCGAGTTCGCCGAACTCGACGACCTGCTGGCGGCCACGCCCGAGCCGCTGCAGCCGGTCGACGCGGTGATGCTCGACGGCTTCCTCTGCGGCGTGCTGGTGCAGCCGGTGCTGCTGGAGCCGGCCACCTGGCTGCCGCATGTGTTCGATTTCGACGGCCAGCCACTGCCCGACGACGTGGACGCCGCCTGGCTGGAGCGCACCAGCGCGCTGGTGCTGCGCCGCTACGCCGCGCTGAACCGCGCGATCGTCGAGGACGGCTGGTTCAACCCGCTGGTGCTGGAGTTCGACGACGAGCACCCGCCGGCCCCGCTGGCCGAGGGCGAGGTCGACCCGATGGAAGGGCTGGCCGAGGTGTCACAGCCGCTGATGCCGTGGGTGGCCGGCTTCCAGCACGCCGCCATCTGCTTCCCCGACCTGATGGAGCTGCCCCAGGACGAGGTGATGACCGCGCTGGCCCGGCTGTACCGCCACCTGCCGGCCGAGACCGACGAGGAGCGCGAGGTCGTCGCGACGCTGGACCGCGAGTACCCGCTGACGACGCTGGACGACGCGATCGAGGAGATGGTCACGACCGTCGCCGAGCTGTCCGACCTGACGCGCGATGCGCGCTACAAGGTCGAGACGGTCAAGCGCGAGACGCCCAAGGTCGGCCGCAACGACCCGTGCCCATGCGGCAGCGGCAAAAAGTTCAAGCAGTGCCACGGCGCCACCTGAATCAGTGAAGCTCCAGCTCCTGTCCGACCTGCACCAGGAAACCGAGACCTTCACGCCCGAGCCGGCACCCGGGGCCGAACTGCTGGTGCTGGCCGGCGACATCGACAGCACCTGGAAGGCCTTCGACGCCTTCCGCGGCTGGCCGGTGCCGATCGTCTTCGTCGCCGGCAACCATGAGTTCGACGGCCGCGAGCTGAACGACACCTGGCCGGCCCTGCGCGCGCGCTGCGACGCGCTCGGCATCACGATGCTGGAACGCGAGACCTGCCTGCGCACCGGCGCCGACGGCCGCCGCATCCGCTTCGCCGGCACGGTGCGCTGGTGCGATTTCGACCTTTTCGGGCCGGCGCAGCGCGAGAAATCGATGCGCGCCGGCTCGTACTTCATGAAGGTGCAGCGCTCGACGCTGAACGGCGAGGTCTTCGCCGCGCCGCAGGTGCGCGAGGAAGCGCTCGCCTGCCGCGCCTGGCTGGCCGCGGCGCTTGCCGAACCGAGCGACGCCGACGCGACGGTCGTCATCACCCACTTCGGCCCCAGCCTGCGCAGCGGCGACCCGCGCTACGGCAGCCAGGCCGGCACGGCCAGCTTCTGCAATGCCGACGACGACCTGCTGCCGCATGCCGACCTGTGGATCCACGGCCATGTGCATTGCCGGCACGACTACGAGGTGGCGCATGCGGGCGGCGTCACGCGCGTCGTCTGCAACGCGCGCGGGCATACGAAGCGCGGCGAGAGCGCCGGCTATGACGGGCTGCGGGTGATCGAGGTCTGACCTGGCGACGCCTCAATTCGTCTTGATTCCGAAGGCGGCAAGTCGGCCCATGAACTTGGTTGCGGCCTTGAACTGATCGTGTTTCGTTGTTGTGCGAATTACTTCGATATCCGTCTCGACGCAGGGCCTGAGTACCTCTTGAGCAGCGGGACTGTCCAGTACCTTTGCAGCGGTGTCATCGAAGTCCTTCAAGTACTTTGGAGCCGTTGAGGAGTCGCTTCCCAACAATCCCTTGATGACGTTTGGAAAGTCACTCATTGCGGACTTCAACGCGGGGTTTTGATCGAGAACTCGTTCGACCTCTCTCGCCGTGTCCAGGTCGATTCCAAAGTCCTTGAGGAATTTGGGCTTGCTTGCGAAGTCGATGATTGCGCTTCGCAACTCTTTCGGAAGACTGGGACTCGTTTTCCTCAAGATCAGTGCAATAGCCAACCTCTCTTGCCCACTCCACGGGAGGTCGAAAGGATTCAGCCCGACTCTCGCTTGCAATCGTTGGTCTTTGACTTGGCCAGGCAAGCCAAGCTCATCCTTTGCAGACTTGTTTTTCTGGAAGATTCTTTTGAATTTCTTGCCAACTTGCTGCAAATTGCGGGGATTCATGGCTCCGGCGCGGGAAGTGGAACGGCGCCATTGAGTGGCTCGCCGCGACCACAAGGTTCCGCGCCATCTGAAGCCGATCCCGGCAGGAAACGATCAGGGCAGATGCGCGACGTTCATCGGCCGCGGTGCGTGATGCGGCTCATCCACTGCAGCGGCGCCGGCGCGGTCGCCCCGGGCGAGAGCGCATCGAACTCGCTGTCGTGTGGCGGCGACAGGCTCATGTCGAGCCCGAAGGCGGTGCCGTAGTCGGCTGCCTCGGGTTCCACCTGGCGCGGCGCGCGGCGCGTGGCCAGCGACGCCAGCCAGGACCATCCGGATGCCAGGTTCATGATGTCGCTCCACGAGTGCTTGTGACATTCAGTGTCGGATGCAAGCGGCTGGTGCTGAAGCCCGAAATGAGGCACGCGAACGGTGCAGTTCGCGCCGCCGTGGTTCAAGTCACGTCCAGCGCCGTGCGCGCGCCCGCCAGCAGCGCATCGCCGACCCGGTCGAGCAGGCCGACGCGCGCCGACGGCGCCGCGCCGTCCGGCCCCAGCTTCCACTGGTGCCAGTGCAGCCGCACCGGCAGCCGGTCGTCCGGCCGCACCGCCACCAGCGCGCCGCTGTCGAGCAGCGACCGCGCCTGCAGCTCCGGCACGACACCGATCCCCCAGCCCATCGCCGCCGCCCGCAGGTAGGCCTCGGACGACGGCACGTGGCGCTCGCGCAGCCGCGGCTCGCGCACGCCGAAGGCCTGGGCCACCCACTGCTGCTGCATGTCGTCCTTGCGGTTGAAGATCAGGAACGGCACCTGCGCGAAGTTGGCCCGCGTCAGCCCCTGCGGCAGCATCTCGGCGATGAAGCCGGGGCTCGCCACCGCGGTGTAGTGCATCGCGCCGAGCGGCACGACCCTGCAGCCCCGCAACGCCTCGCTGACGCTGGTGACGCAGCCGAGCACCGCGCCCTGGCGCAGCCAGTCGTGCGTGAAGTCCTGGTCGTCGACCACCAGCTCCAGCGACAGGCCCTCGTGCACCAGCGCGTCGAGCGCCGGCAGCACCCAGGTCGCCAGGCTGTCGGCGTTCACCGCGATCGGCAGGCGCTGGTCGGTGGGCGGCGCATCGCCCAGCTCATGCGCCAGGTCGGCGCGCATCGCCTGCAGCTGGCGGGCAAAGCGCAGCAGCAGCTTGCCGGGCTCGGTCAGCCGCAGCGGGCGCGAGCGCACCACCAGCGGCTGGCCGACCTGCAGCTCCAGCGTGCGCAAGCGCTGCGACACCGCCGATTGCGTGATCGACAGCCGCTGCGCGGCGCGCTCGAAGCTCGCTGTGTCGGCCAGCGCGGCCAGCGCGTCGAGCGCGGCGGGGTCCAGGTCTTTCATAAGTCATCCTAATGCAAGCCGAGAAATATGAATCCTTCTTCATGACTTCGTCCACTGTGCCGACAATCCGACGGCCACAGCACGCCCCGAATTCCATGACCCCCGACCTCTCCGCCGCATTCGCCCAAGGCTGGCTGATGACCGCCGGCCTGATCKTCGCGATCGGCGCCCAGAACGCGCTGGTGCTGCGCCAGGGGCTGGCGCGCACGCATGTCGGCCCGGTGGTCGCGCTGTGCACCGCGTCCGACTGGCTGCTGATCCTGCTG
>NZ_JBFUGW010000047.1:0-30517 GCF_056402735.1 Rhizobacter sp. P3_C12 | reverse complement strand
GGCCCTGCTGTGCGACGTCCCGGCACTGATCGGCAGCGACGCCGACGACGCCCTGCCGGCCGAACTGGCCGCCATCCTGCGGCTGGGCGACGGCATCCATCACCGCCTGCAGCTGGCCGGCCGGCCCTACCGCGCCGTCTGCCGCGCGATGAGCGACACCGCCTCGCGCGGCCGGTTGCTCGTCATCACGAACGAATACGAACGGGAGTCCCACTGACATGTCGAACGATCACCACGGGGCAGCGGTCCCCAGCGAGCCGGCCGCCACACCGCGCACCGCGAGCCCGGACGAGGTGCGCGAGCGCCTGGCCTACCTGTTCCGCGCGTCGCTGCAAGAGGGTCGCCTGCACCCGCTGTTCCACCTGATCCAGCAGTACCGGCTCGAGGAGCACGCATGAAGGCGCCGCAACTCGCACTCCAGCCCGATGCGGTGCACGCCAAGGTGCGCACGCTGCCGGCGCTGCCGCAGGCGGTGGTCGAGCTGCGCTCGGCCTTGCGGCGCGAAGACGTCGCCGTCGACGAACTGGCGACCACGATCTCGCACGACCAGGCGCTGACGGCCAAGACGCTGCGCCTGGCCAACTCGTCCTTCTACGGCGTGACCGGCCGCGTCTCGTCGATCCGCGATGCGATCAACATCCTGGGCCTGCGCACCGTCGCGACGGTGGCGACCACCGCGGTGGTGATCTCCAGCTTCGACCGCACCGCCTGCACCGGTTTCGACTTCGACGGCTTCTGGCGCCATGCGCTGGCCACCGCGTTCTGCGCCCAGGAACTGGCGGCCGCCACGCGCCTGGACACCGAAGCGGCCTTCTCCGCCGGGCTGATGCACGACATCGGCCGCCTCGCGCTCGCCACCTACTTCCCGCTCGAGCTGAGCCAGACCATCGACTGGGCGGCCCGCCACGACATCCACTCGCTCGAGGCGGAACGGCTGATGCTGAACACCGACCATGCCACGGTCGGCGGCCTGATCGCCGAGCACTGGCATTTCGCGCCGGCGATCGCCGAGGCGATCCGCTGCCACCACGAACTGCCCGCGCACGCCGGCGCGACGCTGGCCGACGTGGTGCACGTGGCCGACAACATGACCCATGCGCTCGACCTGTCGGGGCTGGACGAAGACATGGTGCCGCCGCTCTCGCTGGACGCCTGGCAGCGCATCGCCCTGACGCCGCAGCAGGCCCAGCGCACCTTCGAACGAACCGAGCGGCAGGCGCGCAGCGTGCGCGAATCGCTGACCGTCTAGGAGACATCCATGGATACACATGAAGTCGCTGCCAGCCAGCTCACGCCCAGCCAGGTCGAGGCGCTGCTGCGCGCCAACGAGGAACTCACCGAACTGAACCGCAAGCTGTCGGACGCGCAGGACAAGCTGGTCCAGTCGGAAAAGCTGGCCTCGATCGGCCAGCTGGCCGCCGGCGTGGCGCACGAGATCAACAACCCGATCGGCTTCATCTTCTCGAACTTCGGCACGCTGGAGAAGTACCTCGCGCAGCTGTTCGACATGCTGAAGGCCTATGAAGAGGCCGAACCCGCGCTGGCCGGCACGCCGGCCGCGGCGCGGCTGCTGCGCCTGCGCGAGGAGATCGAGCTCGACTACCTGAAGGACGACATCCCGGCCCTGATGGCAGAGTCCAAGGACGGCATCCAGCGCGTTCGCAAGATCGTGCAGGACCTGAAGGATTTCTCGCGCGTCGATGCGCGCCAGGAATGGGAATGGGTGAGCCTGCACACCGGCATCGACTCGACGCTCAACATCGTCAACAACGAGATCAAGTACAAGGCCGACGTCGTCAAGCAGTACGGCGAACTGCCCGACGTGGAGTGCCTGCCCTCCGAGCTGAACCAGGTGTTCATGAACCTGCTCGTCAACGCGGCGCATGCCATCAGCGCCGAGCGCGGCACGATCACCATCAGGACGGGCACGCAGGGCGACGAGGCCTGGGTCGACATCTCGGACAACGGCTGCGGCATCCCGGCCGAGAACCTGAAGCGGATCTTCGACCCGTTCTTCACCACCAAGCCGGTCGGCAAGGGCACCGGGCTCGGCCTGTCGCTCTCGTACGGCATCGTCAAGAAGCACGGCGGGCGCATCGAGGTGAGCAGCGAGCCCGGCCGCGGCACCGCGTTCCGCGTCAGCGTTCCGGTCAAGCGCGTGGCCGCGCTGGCGGACTGAGCCGGTACCTGCGATGCAAGCCACTGCCGTGCCCGACACCGCGCCGTGCGCGCCCGCCGGCGAAACGCCGGTGCCGGCCGCGCCCGCCCCTTGGACCATCCTGTGCGTCGACGACGAGCCCAACATCCTGTCGTCGCTGAGGCGCGCGCTGCGCGGCCCGCAGTACCGCGTCGTCACCGCAGGCAGCGGGGGCGAGGCGCTGGCGCTGATGGAAAGCGACCCGGTCGACCTGATCATCTCCGACATGCGCATGCCCGGCATGGACGGTGCGCAGCTGCTGGGTCAGGTCCGCCGCCGCTGGCCCGGCACGATGCGCATCCTGCTGACCGGCTATGCCGACGTCGACTCGACCATCGCTGCCATCAACGAAGGCCAGATCTACCGCTACGTCAACAAGCCGTGGGACGACGGCGAATTGCGGGTCACCGTCGCGCAGGCGCTGGAGCGGCTGGCGCTGGAGCGCGAGAAGGCCCGCCTCGAGGCGCTGACGCACGCGCAGAACGAGGAACTGCGCGGCTTCAACGTGCAGCTCGAGCGGCGCGTGCAGGAGCGCACCCTCGAGGTCACGCAGGCGCACGACAAGCTCAAGCGCAACTACATGACCTCGATCAAGGTGTTCGCCAACCTGATCGAGCTGCGCGGCGGCCAGCTGATGGGGCACGGACGCCGCATGGCCGAGTCGACGCGCCAGCTGGCCAAGGCGATGGGCTGCAACAGCGAAGACACGCAGACGGTGTTCGTCGCGGCGCTGCTGCACGACATCGGCCTGATCGGGCTGTCCGACGAGGTGCTCGCGAAGCCGGTTCCCAAGCTGACGGCCGAAGAGCTCGCGACCTATCGCAAGCATCCCGTCCTGGGCGAGCAGTCGTTGCTGGCGCTGGACGACATGCAGCCGGTGGCCGCGCTGATCCGGGCGCACCACGAGCGCTTCGACGGCCAGGGCTTTCCCGACGGCCGCGCCGGCGCCGATATCCCGCTGGGTGCGCGCATCCTGGCGGTGACCGACGCCTACGACGACCTGCTGAACGGCCACCTGGGCGCGCCGGGGCTGAAGACGGCGCAGGTGCGAACGCTGATGATGCACGGCCGGGGCAGCCAGTTCGACCCCGAGGTGCTGGACGTCTTCCTGCACATCAACCAGCCGAGCGCGCCGCAGCCGCCCGCGCCGCTGTCGATGACCACGGAATCGCTGCAGCCCGGCATGGTGCTGGCGGCCGACCTGATCTCGCGCGAGGGCGCGGTGCTGCTGGCGACCGACCACGTGCTGACGGCCGACACCATCCGCCGCATCCGCGTGTATGAACAACGCGAAGGCATTCGCATCGAGCTGCGCGTGCGGCCCCCCCGGAGAACCTGATGAAAGCATCCATCCTGCTGGTCGACGACGAACCCCATGTGCTCGCGGCCCTGCACCGCGTGCTGCGGGTGCCCTTGCGCGACCTGGCTCGCGTCGAGCTGTTCAGCGACACCCGGCTCGCGCTGGCGCGCGTCCGCGAGCATGCGTTCGACGTGGTGGTGTCCGATTTCCGCATGCCCCAGCAGGACGGCGTGGCCTTCCTGCGCGACGTGCGCGAGGTGCAGCCGCGCGCGGTGCCGATGATCGTCAGCGGCTCCGCCGACGTCGCCACGCTGGTGCGTGCCGTCAATGACGCCCAGGTGTTCCGCTACATCCTCAAGCCGTGGAGCGACGACGAACTGGTCGGCAGCGTGAAGGCCGCGCTGGCGCATGCGCAGGCCTCGAAGGAACAGGCGCTGCTCGCCGACGCCATGCGGGTGCAGGAGGGCCGCCTGCCGGCGTTCGAGGCGGAGCGGCGGCGCCTCGAATCCGAGGAACCGGGTCTCACCCACGTGGACTGGGGGCCGAATGGCGAAGTGCTGATGCCGCCGCTGTCTTGAACAAGTCTTCCGTGCCGAGCATGTACTCGGCGTTGTCGCTGAGTCGCTGCACCGCCAGGTCGATGAAGGCCCGCGCCCGCGCCGGCTGTGACGTCCTGCTGCCGAAATACACGAAATAGCTGGCGTGGTCCGGCATGTGGTCGACAAGGATCGGCACGAGCTGGCCGGCGCGGATGAAGGGCGCTGCCGTCACGCCCGCCAACTGGCCCAGCACCTTTCCCGCCAGCACGGCCTGCAACTCGAACACTTCGTCGTTGCTGCAGATGGCAGGCACCACCGGCTGGTCGACCGCCTGATCGCCGAGCTTCACATGCCAAGGCACCACCTTTCCGGTCGCCGGATGCCGGTACGCGCTGCAGCGATGGGTGGCCAGGGCCGCCAGCGAATCCGGGACGCCATGCTGCTCCAGGTACGCGGGTGACGCACAGATGACCAGCTGCAGCGGGAACAGCCGCCGCGCGATGACGCCTTCCTGAGGCGATGGCCCCAGGCGGAAGCCAACGTCGACGCGGTCCTCGACCCAGTTGCCGACACGGTCCTCCAGCAACACATCCGGCTGGATGCCCGGATGCATCTCGCAGAACTCCTCGACCAGCCGCCACAGGATGGGCTGGAACGTCGTGCGCGGGCCGGCAATCCGCAGCGGGCCAGCGAAATCGTCCTTGGCCGATCGGGCCTTCTGCAGTGCCCGCTGCATGCCGAGCACCGCCGGCTGGACGTCTTCCAGCAAGCGCTGGCCCGCATCGGTGAGCGACATCACCCGTGTCGTCCGGTGGAACAGCCGGGCATCGAGGTGGACTTCCAGCTGCGCCAGTGCCTTGCTGGCCGCCTGCGGGCTGATCCCCAGCGCCAGTGCGGCCTTGCGCAGGCTGCCCAGTTCGGCCGCCTGGATGAAGGTCGAGATCGACCGGAGTTCGTTGATTGCCATGTGCGTATTGTCATCAATCCGATGCCAATCCATCAACCTTATCGTCACTATCCGAATGCGAGTTCGATCCCTAGAGTTCGCTGCATCGACTCCCGGGGAAGCAGCCATGCAGCTCGTCACCTTGAACAACGGCCTCCAGATGCCCATCGTCGGCTTCGGTGTCTTCCAGATCCCGGACGCCAGGGAATGCGAACGCAGCGTCGTCGATGCCATCGAGGCCGGCTACCGGCTGATCGACACCGCGGCCTCCTACATGAACGAGGAAGCGGTGGGCGCGGGCCTGCGCGCCAGCGGCGTCCCTCGCGAGCAGCTCTTCGTGACCAGCAAGCTGTGGGTGCAGGAAACCGGCCTTGAGCGCACGCAGCAGGCCATCGACAAGTCGCTGCGCCGCCTGAAGCTGGACTACCTGGACCTGTACCTGATCCACCAACCCTTCGGCGACGTGCACGGCTCGTGGCGTGCGATGGAAGATGCGCACCGGGCCGGCAAGCTGCGCGCCATCGGCGTCAGCAACTTCCACCCGGACCGCCTGATGGACATCAAGGCGTTCAACGAGATCGCGCCGGCCGTCAACCAGGTGGAGGTGAACCCCTTCCAGCAGCAGCTGGAGGGTGCCGCTTTCATGAAGGAGATCGGCGTCCAGGCCGAGGCGTGGGCGCCGTTCGCCGAGGGCCGCAACAACCTGTTCCACAACGGGGTCCTGGCCGACATCGGTGCGCGGTACGGCAAATCGGTGGGCCAGGTCGTGTTGCGGTGGTTGGTGCAACGGGGGATCGTGGCGCTGGCCAAGTCGGTGCGCAAGGAGCGCATGGCGGAGAACCTGGCGCTGTTCGACTTCGAGCTGGACGAGGCTGACATGGCCCGCATCGCAGCGCTCGACACCCACACCAGCAGCTTCTTCTCGCACCGCGATCCGGCCATCGTCAAGTGGATGGCCGAGCGCAAGCTCGATATCTGATCGCGCCACATGAGCATGTCCTCCGTCCGTTCGCCGGCCGAAGGGGCCGGTGCCGTGCTGGCCATCATCGTGGCCAGCTACTTGATGATCGTGGTGGACATTTCGATCGTCATCACCGGCCTTCCTCGGATCCAGGCCAACCTCGGTTTCAGCGCCGCATCGACACGCTCGCACATCGCATCGCCATCGTCATGAATGTGGGGGCGCTGCTGTTGGCGTTGGCGCTGATCGTTTCCTGGGCCTGCATCGTGTTGCCGCGCCGCCACCAATCCAAGTCAAAGAAGGCCCTCGCATGAAGACACTGCTTTCCATTGCGCTGGCGAGTGCCGCCGGCGCCGCGATTGCGCAAGCGCCGGCCGCACCCGCCGTCACGGTGCGCACAGCCTCGCCCACATCGGCCGCCACCGGAGCGAACGAAAACTTCACCGGCGTCGTGCGCATCAGCTCGCCGTTCCAGGCGCTGCCACCAGGAAGAGTCAGCGGCGCGACGGTGACCTTCGAGCCACGCTCGCGCACAGCGTGGCACACCCATCCGCTGGGACAGACGCTGATCGTCACGGCCGGTCTGGGTCTGGTTCAGCAGCAAGGGCAGCCGGCGCATGTGCTGCGTCCCGGCGACGTCGTCACCGTTCCCGCGAACGTGCGCCACTGGCATGGCGCAGGCCCTGAAGGTGCAATGACCCACGTTGCCATTGCCGAGCAAGAGGACGGCAACTCGGTCGCCTGGCAGGACAAGGTGACCGACCAGGACTACCAGGCCGCCTTGGCCAGCAACGGCCTGGCTGTGCGAGGCGACGAGAAATTGCCAGCCAGGGCACTTGCACTGCCCACCTCCGAAACGCTTTCAGCCAGGCAGCAGGCCATCCCCCTCATCGCGGCCTCCCTGTCCACCAGCGACATGCCAAAGCTCAACGCCGCGTTGACACGGGGTCTGGATGCGGGGCTGGCCATCAGCGAGGCCAAGGAGATCCTGGTGCAGCTCTATGCCTACGCGGGCTTTCCCAGAAGCCTCAACGCGCTCGCCGAGTTGATGAAGGTCGTGGAGGCCCGCAAGCAGCGCGGCATCCTGGATGCGCCAGGTCGCGAGCCCGACCGGACCGTCGCCACCGGAAACGAACTCGTTGCAGCAGGAAAGGCGAACCAGACCGAGATCTCCGGCGGACCGGTTCAAGGCGCGGTGTTCGACTTCGCACCGGTCATCAACCAGTTCCTGCGAGCTCACTTGTTCGGTGACATCTTCGAGCGTGACAACCTCGACTGGCAGAGCCGCGAACTGGCCACCGTCGGCGCACTCGCAGCGATGCCCGGCGTGGAAGCGCAGCTGCGTTCGCACATGCGGGCCAGTTTGCGCGTCGGTTTGACCGCCTCGCAGTTGCGGCAACTGAAGCACCTGCTCGCCGAGCACGGCGATGCGGGCGCCGCAAAACGCGCAGACGAAGCACTCACGCAGGCTCTCGCCGCCGCATCGAGAGGGTGACCATGAGCGCCACACGAATCCTGCCGGCCGCCACCATCCTCGTCACGGCGCTGGTCGTTGGCTGCGCGACCCACGTCAACGGTTCTGGCGCCCCCTCGGGCCCTCTGCTGCTTCAAGCGCAGGGGAGTTTCGCCGTCGGCGGCACCGTGAAGACAACCCCGGGAAGCTACGACAACAACCAGCCGACGGCGTCGGGACAGAGCTTTCACGGCGACCACCTCTACGCCTTCCATCAGGTGCCGCAAAACCCCAGGGCGCTGCCGATCGTCATGCTGCACGGCGCCTTCCAGTCGGCCCGCAGTTGGGAGACCACCCCGGACGGTCGCGAGGGCTTCCAGACCCTGTTCCTGCGCCGCGGCTTCGCCGTCTACCTGGTGGACCAGCCGAGGCGTGGACGCGCGGGCAACAGCACGGTCGCGGCGACCATCGAGCCGGCGCCCAACGATCAACTGTTCTTCGACCAGTTCCGCCTCGGCACATGGCCGAACTACTTCGGCAACGTGCAGTTCGATCGCAGCCCGCAGACGCTGGACCAGTTCTTCCGCTCGGTCACGCCCAACACCGGCCCGTATGACGCGGGCGTGATCTCGGATGCCATGTCGGCCCTTCTGACCAGGACCGGGCCGGCGATCCTGTTCACCCATTCCCAAGGGGGCGGACCGGGCTGGCTGACGGCGATCAAGAACCCGAACGTCAAGGCCGTCGTCGCGTTCGAGCCGGGCAGCGGCTTCATCTTCCCTCAAGGCGAGCTGCCGCCGGCCATGCCAAGCGCTGCCGGCACGCTGGCGCCCGAAGCCGTGCCGCTGTCTGAATTCGAGAAGCTCACCCGGCTTCCGATCGTCATCTACTACGGCGACAACTTCCCGGCCGAGCCGACCGCCGAGCGCGGCCAGGACAACTGGCGCGTGCGGCTCGCGATGGCCAGGCTCTGGGTCGACGCCGTCAACAGGCATGGCGGTGACGCCCGCCTGGTGCATCTCCCGCAGATCGGTGTCCGCGGCAACACGCACTTCCTGATGTCGGACCTGAACAACGTCCGGATCGCCGACCTGGTGTCCGCCTTCCTCGCCGAGAAGAAGCTGGACTGACGAGCGCCTCCGAGCTGGCGGACCTCTCTCCAGATTTCGTTTGACGTCCTCAATATTTGGGATAAAAATCCCAAATATGAATCCATCGACTGCCGTGCAGAACGCCGTCGCCAGCGCCGTCACCCGTGTCTTGCGGCCCTTGGTGCGGCTGCTGCTTCGCCATTCGATCCCCTTCGCAGCCTTCCAGGAGCTGGCGAAGCACGTCTACGTCGAGGTTGCGCTCCAGGAGTTCGCGCTGCCAGGCAAGAAGGCCTCGATCTCCCGCGCATCGATCCTGACGGGCCTCTCCCGCAAGGATGTTCAACGCCTGCTGGAAAGCGAAGGTCCTGACAGCGCCGCCACCGCGCAGGAGTACAACCGCGCGGCCCGCGTCCTCACCGGGTGGATTCGCGATCCGGACTATCTCGACGGCTCCGGCCAGCCCATCGCCGTCGAAATCGACGGCGAACGCAGCTTTGCCACGCTGGTCAAACGGCACAGCGGCGACATGCCTGCCCGGGCCGTGCTCGACGAGCTGCTTCGCGTCGGCGCGATCGGCAGGCGCGAAGACGGCCTCATCGAGCCCCTGCAGCGCGCGTACGTCCCGCAAGCCGGCGTGCTGGAAAAACTGAGCATCCTGGGGCGCGATGCCTCGGACCTGGTCGACACCATCGACCACAACATCCAGCACGGCTCGACCGACCCGCGCTATCAGCGCAAGGTCATGTACGACAGCATCCCGACCCGCGACCTGGGGGCGTTCCGGAAGATCAGCGCCACCAAGGCTCAAGCCTTGCTCGAGACCCTGGACGCCTGGCTGGCGGCGCACGATGTCGACGACGAGCCGGGACAGCCCGCCGTCCCGCGATCCCGCGTCGGGCTCGGCATCTATTACTTCGAGGAGCCGCTGGCGGCTCCCGACACGCAAAGAGGTTCGACATGAAGACACTCAGAATCGCCGGCGCCAGCCTTGTCGCATCCGTCTTGATCGCCGCGGGCTGTGGCGGTGGCGGCGGAATCGGCGGAACGGGCCAGGATGCGGGCACCATGCGGGTCTCCATCGGCGATGCCCCGGCGTGCGGCTACGAGGCGGTGAATGTCACCATCGAGCGGGTTCGCGTGAACCAGAGCCCGACTGCGGGTGACGATGACGGCGGCTGGTCGGAGGTGGTGCTGTCGCCGGCCCGCCGCATCGACTTGCTGACGCTCACGAATGGCGTGCTGGAAGACCTGGGGCAGACCTCGTTGCCGGCGGGCCGGTACACCCAGCTTCGCCTGGTGCTGGCGGCGAATGACGCGGCACACCCGCTGGCCAACTCGGTCGTGCCGATGGGCGGCCAGGAGACGGCGCTCGAGACTCCCAGCGCCCAGCAGAGCGGTCTCAAGCTGAACCTGGATGTGGAGGTTCCCGTCGGCAAGGTCGTCGACCTCGCCCTCGACTTCGACGCATGCAGATCCGTCGTTCGGCTCGGCAACTCCGGCCGCTACAACCTGAAGCCCGTGCTGTCCGCGACGACGGTGTTGTCCGATGCCGGGCAGCGGGTGGTCGGCTACGTCGACCCCTCCATGGCGATCGCCGGAACGACGGTCTCCGTGCAAAGCGCCGGCACCATGGTCAAGGCCACCGCCCCGGATGCGACCGGCAAGTTCGTGCTGTACCCCGTTCCCATCGGAAGCTACGACCTCGTGGTCAGTGCCGCAGGGCATGTGACGGCGGTGACGACAGGCGTGCCCGTGACCGCGACCGCGTATACCTACGTTGCCAGTGCCGCGGTGCCGATCGCCCCGTCGATCTCCACGCCCGCCGACCGGCAGGTGACCGGAACGGTGACGCCGGCATCGGCCACTGTTCGCGCCCTTCAGACGTTGGGCGGCAGCATCACGGTCGATGTCCAGAACGGCATCGTTGACGGCCTCGATGGCAGCTTCCAGCTGATGTTGCCCAACGGTGCGCCGGTCTCATCGCCCTACGCCGCAGATCCACTGCTGCTGAACTTCGTGGCAGACGCGGGAGCGGCGGGTCGCTACACCGTGGTGGCCACCTCCTCCGGCGCCTCGAAAGCGCAGGCAGTGGACACATCCGCCCCTGTCGCTCCGTTGAACTTCACATTCCCCTGACGCCTGCATGCTGCCGAAAACCAAAGCCAACCCCCTGCGATCCCAGGCTCGCGCCTTCACGCCAGGATGGGGACCTCTCTCGACTGCCGTGTGGGAGGACCGCAACGGCGGCCGTTCCACCGGCGTTCGCTCGACCTGCCTGTCCGTGATTGCCATCGGGGGAGAGAACCGGTCGGATCTCGAAGGCCTCCTGCTGGAGAGCAATGTCGAACTGACGGTCGTCGACAAGTCTGCCGCTGTCATCGAAGACCTCAAGCAGCGGTTCGRCTCGCTTTCCAAGTACGTGGCATGGAAGGTGGGAGACGTCGTCGACGTCGACCTGCCGGATCACGCCTACGACGTCTGGTTCGATGGGAACCACTACGGAACGATGCAATGCGAAGCACAGAGAGCACGGTATGTCGACAAGATGCACCGTTGTGTTCGCGCGGGCGGAACCACCCTGGTGGCGGGTCACGTCAGCCGGCCGCCTGAGACGACATAGCCCCAGAGACTCCCAGTCATCAGCGAGCGCAGCTTGACTGCGCAGCGCTGTGCCCATTCGATCTTGTCTCTTCGGTGATCTGCTCCCTGGGAGGCCGTGTGCCAGCTGGCGCTCGGTTGAGCGGATTCGGAATGAGTGCGCGGCATTCTTCGCAGAATGTCGGCTGCGCGACTGCGCGAACTGGAGCTATCGACCCCAAAGCGGAAATTGGCTCAGGTTGAGCAAGGGTCCGGAAAGTGATCGCTCAACGTTGGAGAGGAGAGGCGGCGCCCGGCTTGCCGGGTGGCGTCCTCTCGATTGAAGGGTAGGCAGCCGCATCGAAATGGCTCCAGGTTTCTTGCAATTTACGCTGCTCGGGCTCTGACAGGTTTAGAGCATCAGCAATTGCATCTCGAGGGATTCGAATCTCGATATGAAACTTCCATGGCTTGAGTGGCTCTGGATGTTCGAACCCGCTCGTACCTTCCCCGGTAGTGCCCGACACGCCAAGCGTCAACGCCTTGCTCGTACATTTCGCCGCGACTGTGAACTCGACAACAGGCCATGCGTCGTACTCCCCATCACCAGGGTGACCAAGTGGCCCCTCGGAACACCCACCCACTTTGGTTCCGGTCATCGAGTAAAAGAAGCCACTTTGCATGCGCTGCGGATCGGCGATCAGGAAGGCCGCCGGCATGGGATATATGCCGATCTTTCGCATGTACAAACCCGCTCGGTCACCCGGCCTGAAGTGAAGACCCAGCCCGGAAGAGAAAATACTCACTCGATCTGCATAAGGCAGATCGTTGACAGTGATGAAGCCTGGAAAAGAATCTGCCACTACCGCCTCCTGTTGCCTAACGCCCACTCAGCGACGAACGCGGTAGCGGATGTGGGTGGCCTCCGGGGTGTCGATCACCCGGACAATCTCCAACTCGACGCGCGAAGGCAACATCTCGAATAACCGGCGGCCACCACCGAACAGGACCGGGATCTGGTGGATCTGCAACTCATCCAGCACACCAGCCTCGAGCGCCCGTTGCGCCGTGTCCGCGCCAAGCATCAGCACGATGCGATCCCCGGCGGCCGCCTTTGCCTGCGCCATTGCGCGCTCGATGCCGTCGGGCACGTATGTCACCAACGGATAGTTCGCTACCGAAGGGCCCGGCGGCCGGTGGCTGGGGACGATGATCGGGACACCGTGATTGTCACCGCCCCAGTGATCGATCTGCTCCACAGTGCGCCGCCCCGCCAGAATCGCGCCAGGTGAGTTCCAGTCGTCCCACAATTGTCCGACCGCCCCAGATGGTCGGGAGAAGTCCCCATACCACTCGTGCAATCGATCGAATCCGTCGCCGCCGGGGTTGCCCACTTCGTCGTTCGGGCCAGCGATGTATCCGTCGAGTGACATGGACATGAAGAGTACCGATGTGGACATTTGGGGTCTCCTGCTATCTGCATGCCTCGGGCGGCCGGTTGACTTCCTTGCAGCCTTGGAAGGCCTCCAGCCGGATTGTTCCTTTGCCCATGCGGTACGGATCAAAGCATGCATAGCTTTCGTTGTAGGCATCCCAAGCCTCTTCGCAAGGCGTTTTCCTTGGCTTTGGCGTTGTCGCGGCCGGCGCGGCTGCAGCTTCGGGGCTGGCCCGCGCCAGATCTTCTCTGTACTGGGCAAGGCGCTCTGTCGCAGCCCTCCTGTCCGCCTCCGACACGGGGCCACCTTTCACTGAGATGCCTTTGGCGGAGCTTGCCTTTCCCTCCGGGACGGCGTCGCCGTAGTGGACTTGGCCTTTTGCGTCAGTCCATTTGTAGACATCCATTGCATGGCAAGGAAACCAGATCGTAGTCAACAGCAATAAACCGAACGGTGTTTTCATGGCGTGGATCTTCTCAATCGGAACTGAATGCACTTGCAGCGCCTGACGTTTGCCTCCCGATTGAAGGGCCAGGCGTCACGACTGGGCCTCCAGGTTCAGCAGGACTACGCCGAAAACCACGAGCGCCAGACCTGCGAGCTTGAGAGCCGAAGTTTGCTCCCCGTAGAAAGCGATGCCGACCAATGCAATGGCTGCTGTTCCGCTCGCAGCCCACACTGCATAGGTGACTCCCATTTCCAGTTGCCGCATCGCCATGGCCATCAGCCAGATTGCGACCACATAGAAGAAGCCTGCGATGGCAGCCGGAAGAAACTTCGTGAACCCACTGGAGTGTTTGAGTGCCACGGTACCTGCCACCTCCGCAACTACGCTGGCCACCAGAACCGACCAGGCCACGAGTGTTGATTTCATGCGGTACCCCTACTGAACGTGCAAGCCGACCACTTGTACCGAGTGGCGCCAGCAGTTGGGTAAGCGGTACCTGAAGCACGATCAGTTTAGCTTCTGACTTCGGAGCAGCCACGACTGAGAGCGTGGGACGGAGTCGACTCTTTCGGCAAGCGCTCCTTGTGGAGCACTGTTTGTGCGCCGCGCCTCGAGGTGTGCCCGGCCTTGCGGGCTGACCGCCACCAGCTCCGCTTGCCCTTGCTCTGTTCCAGGAGCTTGTTCATGGTCGAACCATCCCGTCCCATCCGCCCATCGCAATCTCGGCAACCGCCTGCAGTTCCTCTCTCGCAGCGCCATCGCGTGCCCGGATGGCCATGCCGCTCTGGACTGTTTGCAGGAACCTCGCGAGCTTGTGGACATCGAGAGTCTTCGGCAGTTCGCCTTCAGCGACCGCCTGTGCGATGCGCGGCACGAGCACATCGAAGGCGCCGCCTCGCGTGGTCCTCATCAGATCCGCGAGTTCGGTATGGCCATCGCTTCCGACAGTGCCAAGCGTGACCAGGCAGCCATGTGGCAGATCGCAATCGGAGCCTGTCATCGCCGCGGCCGAATCCCACAGGTAGGCGAATGCGGCTTCGCGGGCCGTAGGCGCCTGGCGGAAGCGCCCCAGAACCAGGTCCTCATRCGTCGCGGAGTACAGGCGCAGCGCCTCAGCGTACAGCGCGTCCTTCGAGCCGAACGCGGCATAGAGGCTGGTCGAACCGATACCCAAAGCCGTGGTCAGATCGGCAATCGAAGTCGCCTCGTAGCCCTTGATCCAGAAGAGCCGCATGGCCCTCATCAATGCCGCCTCGCGGTCGAACTCGCGCGGTCGGCCACGAGCGGCAGGTACGCGGGTGGCGGATTTTGAAGGGATGATCTTTTTTTGCATCGATCACTGCAGAAATAGCTTGACCAGCCGATGTCGCAATCCTACCATTTGTGCATCGATCACTGCACAAAGGATGATTCCTTGAAAACCCTTGCTGGAAAACGCGCCCTGGTCACAGGGGGATCTCGAGGCATCGGAGCCGCCATTGCGATGGCGTTGGCCGAGAACGGTGCCGACGTTGCCCTGACATTTCAGAACTCGGCCGATAGGGCAAACGCCGTGGTGTCTYCCATCGAAAAGCTGGGCCAGCGTGGCGCGGCGATTCAGGCTGACAGTGCGGATCCGATCGCCATCAAGCGGTCGGTGGAGGAAGCCGTGGCCGCGTTGGGGGGCCTGGACATCCTGGTCAACAACGCCGGAATCGCGCTCTACAACACCATCGCCGACTTCAGCGTCAGCGATATTGACGCGCTGCTTGCGGTCAACGTGCGCGGCCCGGTGCTGACGACCCAGGCCGCCATCCCGCACCTGGGCGCGGGCGGTCGCGTCATCACCATCGGTTCCGCCGGTGCGGAGCGCATCGTCGGAACCCCGGGGACGATTTACTACATGACCAAGTCGGCGCTGCAATCCTTCACGCGCGGCCTTGCGCAGGAACTTGGGCCGAAGGACATCACCGCCAATCTCGTCCAGCCAGGTTCCACCAACACGGACATGAACCCGTCCAACGGGGAGAGCTCCGACTGGCAGCGCAGCCTGACGCCGCTGGGTCGCTACGCCGAACCGGCGGATATCGCCGCCGCCGTGAGCTTCCTGGCGAGTCCTGCAGCGCGACATCTGACGGGAACCATCATCAACGTCGATGGCGGCTTGCTCGCCTGAGTCGACGGCATCCAAGCCTCTCGATGGAGAAAGCCTATGCCTGGCGTCGACCTCAAGGACTTCTACCTGACTGATCGCAACCAGCCTGCATGCAGCGGTCAGTCACCGGACGTTATGTCGACAGCAAAAACCAACCGCGTCATGCACCTTGGGTCTGCCTTGGAATCGGTCCTAGAGCGGGTAGAGCACGCGAGACCGACTGCCGTCGATGGGCTTGCGCGACAGCAGCAGGAACAGCACGAGCCCGGCCAGGGTCAGCGCGAACCCGGCCCACACCGCGGACAGCAGGCCATATCCCTGCGCAATGGCCTGGCCGCCAGCCCATGCACCGATCGCGTTCGCGACATTCAAGGCCGCCAGGTTCACCGCGCCCATCATCGTCGGCGCATCCGGCGCAGCTTGCGTGAGCCGAACCTGAATGGTGGGGATCGCCACCATCATCGTGGCGCCCACGGCAAGCATGCCCGCCATCAGCACCCAGGCGCTTTCGCCACCCACGGCCAGGATCGCCAGCGCGACCAGAGCGCTGCCGAAACCGGCCTTCAAACCTTGCGAGGGATGCCGGTCCGCCAGCCACCCGCCGACCACGTTGCCTGCTGTCATGCCGACGCCAAAGAGGGCCAATGCGATCGGGATCCATCGCGCGCCCAGCCCGGCAACGTCTGTCACGAATGGCCCGATGAAGGTGTACACGGCAAAGATACTGGCCACGCCCAACGCAGCCACGGCCGCCATCGTCCAGACGGGCGCGCGGTTCAAAGCCCGCAGTTCCTGCAACACCGGCCCGCCGTCCAACGCGCGCGAGCGTGGCACCCACATCCACAGGGCGATGAACGACAGCACACCCAGTGCCGATACGGCGACGTAGACATTGCGCCAGCCCAGCGTCTGGCCCAGCAGCGCCGCCAGCGGCGAGCCGACGATGGTCGCCACTGTCAGGCCCGTCATCACCAGGGCAAACGCCCGCCCACCTTGGCCAGGCCCGACGATGTAGGAGGCGACCACGGCGCCTGCGCCGAAGTACGCGCCTTGCGGGATGCCGCTCACGAAGCGTGCGAGCGCAAAGCTTCCCAACCCGGTCGCCACGGCCGACAGCACGTTGCCGAGAACGAAGATCGCCATCAGGGCCAGCAGCAGATTCTTGCGGTTCAACTTCGCCGCCAGGATCGTCACGGCAGGCCCACCGAGCACGACACCGAAGGCATAGGCTTCGATCGCATGCGTCGCGGTTGAAATATCGAGACCCAGTTCGGCTGAAAACAGCTGGATGATTCCCATGCTGGCAAATTCAGATGTTCCGATGCAGAACGTTCCGAGTGCCAGCGTCAGCAGGGTCAGCGTCTTTCGGCTGAGCTGGCGCGCATCGTTGCAATGCATCTTCGCGGACTTGCACTGCGGTTCGTAGGCTTCTTCAAGCATGGTGGTTCTCCGGTGCGCCCGGCCCGAGGACAAACCACCAATGAGCGAGAACGCCAATGCCCCAGCTCACCAGCACGTACGCCACCCAATAGGGTGCGCCGGTCCAGAGGTTGATGCCGGCAAGCAGGGCCATGCTCGGCACGAACACGATCCAGTGAATGCGAAAGCCACGCTTGCGCTCCGAGAGGTCGAGCTTCTTCACGTTTTCCTCCTGTCTCGGGCATCGCCCCGGCGGCGTGCCGGGGCGCCCGATTCATCGAACCGATGCCCGCGCCGCCTGGTCGATGGCCTCGGCCACCGCCTCGGGCTGCGAGATGTACGAGGCGTGGCTGGCCCGCACCTCCTTGATCGACGCCTTCGCTCGACCCGCCATCTGGCGCTGTGCGGGCGGCGGGATGATGCGGTCTTCGGTGCTCAGCACGTACCAGCTGCTGTGGGTCTTCCACGCGGGCTGCGACACCTTGGCCTCGAAGGCGGCCACCGCCGGGGGGATCTGCGCCGCGGCCAGGAACGCGGCCTGTGCCGGCGGCAGGTCCTGCGCGAAGGCCTGCGGGAAGACGGCGGCGTCGAAGAACAGGTAGCCGTCGGCCGAGGGCTGCACCGGGGGCGGGGCGCCGCCTTCGAGCATCGACGCCACCGACTCGCCCGCATCGGGCACGAAGGCCGCCACATAGACGAGCCCCGCCACGTTCGGCGCGTTGCCCGCCTCGGTGATCACCACGCCGCCGTAGGAATGGCCCACCAGCAGGGCCGGCCCGTTCTGCCGGGCCAGCACGCGCTGCACGGCGGCCACGTCAGCCGCCAGCGAGGTGAGCGGGTTCTGCACGATGCTGACGGCGTAGCCCTTGGCCCGCAGCAGATCGTGCACGCGGTGCCAGCCCGAGCCATCGGCCCAGGCGCCATGAACGAGAACGACGTTTTTCACTTTGGCTTTCTCCAGGGGTTGTTGAGCGCAGGCCGGCGCGCCTGCCAGCAGTGCCGCGACGAGCGGCACCATCAGGCGCAGCAGGTGGATGGGGTTCTTCACGACGAGGCTCCTTCAGCGGGTTGGAACAGGTGATGAAACCGGCGTCAGCGCGCGAGCCAGCCGATGGCCGGTGCGTGCAGGCTGTGGATGTACAGGCGCTGCGCGGTTTCGGTGGCGCCAGTCGTCTCCGGGTAGGCGCCGGTGGGGTCCTGCAGGTCTTCGACGACGTGGCCGTCTCCGTCGATCGCGAAGACGTGGCCGTAGGGTTTGCCGAGCGGCAGCCATGCGCGCGGCAGCCGCAACAGCACCTTGCGCAGAAAGGGCCGCTCGGCGAGGCTGTCGGCGGCGGGATTGCGCGGTTTGAAGAGGCCGACCCAGATTCGCCCGTCGCGGCCGCGCATCAGGTTGTCGGGGTAGCCGGGAAGGTTGTCCAGCAGCACGCGGGCCTGGGGCGTGGCACGCTGCACGTCGATGCCGCGTGCCGCAGCATCGAGCTTCCAGATCCGGTAGCGGCCGGTCTCGGCGACGAACAGCGTGCGCCCGTCGGCCGACAGCGCGATGCCGTTGGCGAACGAGAAACCCCGGGCCACCACACGCGTGCCGTGTGCCACCGGGTCGTGGGCCAGCACGCGGCCGGTGGCGGCCTGCTCGAGGATGTCGAGCACGCTGGCCTCGTAGGTGCCACCCCAGTGCGAAGGCGCAAAGCGCGACGAGGCGTCGGTGAAGTACACCGTGCCGTCCGGCGCGACGACCACCGAGTTGGCATATCGGATCGGGTCGTCGGGGCCGACGCGGTCGGCCAGCAGTTCCACCCGGCCATCGCGACCGATGGCGAGCAGCCCCTTCATCGCATCGGCGGCCAGCATGCGGCCTTGGGCGTCGAAGTCGAATCCCAGCACCCTCCCCCCGGTGTCGGCCAACACCTCGCGCCGGCCGCCGTCGGCATCCATGCGCAGCAGCGTTCCGCTGGTCATTGCAGCGTAGAGCTTGCCGTCGGGCCCGAGGGCGATGTGCTCGGGGCCGAAGTCGGTGCCGATGTCGATCCTGTGCAACCCGGCCAGGCGTGCGTTGGGCGCGTGAGGTCCCACGTAGCCGGGCGGCCGCGGTGCAGGCCAGGCCACCGGCTCGGCGGGCACCGGCCACAGGCAGAGGTAGGCCGCGGCGCCGGCTGCTGCCAGCGCCACCGCGGCCGCGAGCACCTTGCCAGTCGATCGACGCTTCATGGCCGGCCTCCTTGTTCGCGTTCGCCAATGAAGGAGCCGTGGAAGCCCAGCGGTATCGACGCCGGCACTTCCGCGCGGGCCAACAGCATCATGTCGCGTGCGTCCAGGATGGACAGCGCCGAGCCTGCCGTGCGCTGGCTGCACCCCACGGTGAGCAGCACGCCGTCGTCTTCGTCGACCCCGCCCGGACGGGCAACGAAGACAGGTTCGCCGTAGATGCGCTCGCCGTCGCTGAAGGCACGGCTCTGGCCGCTGTGCACGTCCACTTTCACGATGGACGACGCGTAGCCGCCTTCGGACCGTGGGCCGTCGGCCGCGCCCCAGGCGTAGCGGTAGTCGCTTCCGCTCGACCTGCGGTAGTGGATGCAGGGGAACTCGAACGCCGCGTCGCCGAGCATCTGCACCTCGGCACGGGGCCGGCCTGGCCGCATCGTGATGCGCACCAGCTTCGGCCTGAGGTCGGGCAGCCGCTCGGCCATGCGGGCAACGCGCAGGTCTTCCATGATCGTCGCGTCCGGATAGGCCAGCGCGTCGAGCACCGTCTCGCCATCGCGCTCGAAGGCGTTGACGGTGTGGAACACGAACATCGCGTCGGCCTCATGCTCGGTCGTCGCCCCGCTCCCGCGATCCATCACGATCAGCCGCGTGCCGTCCTGCGGGCGCCACTCGAAGTGGTCGATGTAGCCGCGGTTGGACCAGAGCATGTCCCGTGGCCGCACGGCGAACGGATGCGCCAGCAGCACCGCGCGCGTCGGCGTGAGGCCGAACGAATGCAGGTAGGGCACGCGGTCCGTGCGCCACGATCCGACAACCCGGCGCACGTGCATGCGGTCATCGTGCTCGTAGACCGAGACGACACCTCCGCCGGCACCAAAGCTCGTCGCCAGGTTGACCACCTGCCCGCGCGCGAAGTCGCGATGCGGGTGGGCGCTCATCACGTTGCCGCCGAGTCCGTCAGGTCCATACGGCCGGACGCCCAGCGAGCGCAGCGACGCCGCGTCGATGCTCAACTGCCGCGCCCCTTCGGTGAGGGCAACGACCTCGTCACCCATCTGCACGATGTTGACGTTGGTGTTGTCGGTGCTGCGTTGCACCGGCTGCAGCAGCCGCTGCCAGGCTGAGCGCTCCGTCGGCGTGCCGAACGACGAGAGCTTCGCACGGCCGCCTGCGATCTCGCGGGCGGCCTCGCTGTCGAGCAGGCGCGACTGGAACCGCACCGTCGAAGCACCGATGCGGAACGCGTAGATCTGGCCGAGGCCATCGAACCAGTGTTGCGCCTGCCATGAGCCCTGTGCGAACACGGCGGGGCAGGTGCGCAGCAGGTCGCCCTGCAGCCAGGACGGCACCGTGCCGGCGATGTCGGCGTCCCGCGGCTCGGGGACGTCGGGCGAACGCCGGAACGGCGCGATCGATTCGAGCTCGCGGGAACGGCGTTGAGTCTGCTGCATGGCGTCTGCGCTCCGTGGGGCTCTCACGAAATGGGTGCGGCCACCGGGCCGCTGCCGTCGATGGCCAGCTCGGCGCCGCTGATGCCGCTGGCTTCGTCGGAGCACAGAAACAGGCACCCATAGGCGACCTGGACCGGCGCAATGCCACACAGCATGGGCGCCTGCACGAAGCCGGACAGCACCACGTTGACGCGGATGTTGTCCGTCATGCAGGCCAGGGCCGCGTTCCTGGTCATGCTGCGCACGGCACCGGTGGTGGCGTGGCACGCGTACGCCTCTCTCGTCGGCGGGTGGTGCAGCGCCGGCGCGATGTTGACGATGGCGCCCGCCTTCTGCCGCCGCATCACGCTCACGGCCTCGCGCATGCCGAGAAAGACGCCGGTCTGATTCAAGGCGATCGACCACATCCATGAACTCGTGGAGAGATCGTCGAGCTGTTCGTACGATGCAGCCGCGGCCGCGTTGACCAGCACGTCGAGCCGCCCGCTTCGCTCGATGACGCGGTCCACCGCGCTCTGCCATGCCAACTCGCTGGTGACATCGAGTTCCAAGGCGCAGACATCGGGCGAGCGGTTGTTCGAGGCCGCATGGTCGCTCGCGAACACCGTTGCTCCTTCCTGGACGAAGAGCTTGGTCACCGCGAGCCCGATCCCCGCCTCCGCCCCCGTCACAAGGGCCACTTTGTCTTTGAGTCTCATCATGAAACACAGGCTAGTGGAAGGGTCCTCGTGCGTATGCGCAGATCTTGCGCATCCCTTTCCCGCGTTTGCGCTCTTGAGCTCATGAAGCTCAATCCAGCTCGAGGCGCTGGTGGCGGCACAGCGCGCGATGCTGGCCCGGCGTCACGCCGGTCGCCTTGCCGAAGACACGCGTGAAACTGGCCTGCGATGCGAAGCCGGTGTCCAGCGCAATCTGCGCCAGCGACGCACCGTCGTCAGCCAGCATCGCCTTGGCCGCTTCGACCCGGCGTTCGCTCACGTAGCGATGCGGTGGCACGCCCATCGCCTCGCGGAACAGGCGGGCGAAATGGAAGGGGCTGAGGCAGGCCTGGCTGGCCAGGCCGTCCAGCGACAGCGCGGTGGCCAGGTGGGCTTCGATGAACTCGAGCACGCGCTTCAACCGCCGGCGGTCGAGCGTTGGCGATGGTGGCGGCACGCGCCAGCGGTCGACCGTGTAGTGCCCCATCAGGCGTGCCGCAACCGCGGTGCGAATGCCGTCGCAGAAGAGGCGGTCATCGTGCCGGTTGCCGCTGCGCATGAACGCCTGCAGCGAGCCCCCGAGTTGCGCCATCACGGGGTCGGCGACCGCTGCCGCATAGGCGAGACGGCATCGTTCGGGATCGATGCCGTAGTCGGCCAGGGCACTTCGTTCCAGCAGGCTGGCCGGCATGAACAGATGCAGGCATTCGAGCGGCGCGTCGAGTTCCAGCTGCGTTTCATGGGTACCCGCCGGCACCAGCCAGCTCGTGCCGGGGAGTGCCACACGCTCCTGCCGCTGGCCATCGCCGGTGCGCCGCACCGTGCCCTGGCCGGACAGGATGATCACGAGTTCGGTGCAACTGGACGTGACGGGGTTGTAGACGCCGCCCGGCACCTGCCGGTGCTCGGCGCGCAGCGTGTCCCACTCCGTGGTTCCGGCCAGCAGCTCGCTGCTGGCGTACTTCACATCACTTTGTGTCTGCAGCGGCATCGACGATCCTTCTGGCGGCGGGTGTGCCACGAGGATCGCGGGGCCAGCCCTGCCGATCAAGTTAAGTGCGGTTAGGCCTTTGCGCTGCCGAAGTGCAGGCCGCCCCAACGCAGTGCGTGCCACTCATGCCGGCTTGCGGTTTCTCAGGGCTTTTCGAGCAGTGCGAGCAGGTCGGTCGCGACCGCGAGGTCGCGCGTCGCAAAGCCTTCGGTGAACTCGCCATGGATGGGTCGCAGCATCGCGCGAGCGTCTGCCGTCCGCGACTGCAGCTGCCACAGCCTGGCCAGATCGTTGGCTGCCCGCAGCCGCCATGACAAAGCGCCGATCTCCACCGCCATCGCCATCGACTCGGCGAGCAACGCCTCGGCCTGCGCCGCCCGGCCGGTGGCCGCGAGGATGGACGAGCGGATGCGCAGCAACTCCGGAACGCACCAACGCTCGTTCTGGGTGACGGCGCAATCGAGCGCGGCCCGCATCGCGGCTTGTGCCTCGCCGAGACGGCCGCTTCTGGTGAGGGCGTCGGCCAGAACGCCGAGATAGAAGGGCATTCGCGCCAGGTAGTTGATGGCGCGGAACTCCTCGATCCCCCGCGCGAGGTCGTCGATTCCCTCCGCGGGCACGACGGCCTGCCCGCAGGCGAGCGCTGCGCGATAGAAGACGACCACCGGGCGGCGGACGCCGATGCCATGCCGAAGCACCTGCTCTTCGAGCAGCTCGACGTAGTCGCTGCATGCGTCGTGATGTCCCGAGAGGAAGAAGATCGGACACGCCCACGACAGGCAGTTGCTGACCGAGAACCAGTACCTGGTCCGGAGCGCGGCATCGACCGTGGCAGCCGCCGTGCGCGCAGCCGTCTCGGGCAAGCCCGTCAACCACTGCGTGTGCGACAGCACGCTCCCGAGATCGACGTTCCGGTAGACCAGGAAGCGCACGAGTCGCGAGTCGTTGAAGTCGCGTGCGTCGGGGTTGTAGAGCCGCTCGAGACGCTGCCTCGCGCTGCGCAGATTGCCGACGAACAGTTCCCCGATGGCGAGATAGTTCTCCCGCTCTCGCGCGGCCGACGAATCCTCGGCGGCGACGGTGGCGGCGATCGACGCGCAGCTCTCGAGCGTGCGGATCCCGTCGTCGTTGCGGCCCCCCATGATCTCGCACGCACCGATTGTCCTCAGGCATCGGAGCCGGGCGCCGACGTTGCCGATCCGGACCGCGATGTCCAGGGCTCGATGCATCGCGCTCATCACCTGGGGCGTGAGGCCGCGGGCAAAGAGGGTGTTGCCTGCCAGGGACATCTGGAGATGCATCTCGACCGCCGTTCCGGATTGCCCGGCTGCGTCGAGCTCCGCGACGGCCTCGCCGACGTGCCGGCGGCATTCCTCGGTCAGCGACAAGTGGTTCCAGAGGAGGACGCCTGCGGCGGTCAGGCGGATGCGCAGCGATCGCAGCGCCTCATCGCGGCCAGACCAGGCGAGCGCAGCGCGCAGGTCGTCGAGGCAGTGCCCGTAGGAGGCCTCCCATTCGTGCAACTCGCTGCGTTCCCAATCCGCGGCGGCCCGCTCGAGCACCGCGCACATGTGTTCTGCATGGCGATCGCGGACCGTGGCGTCCTCGGCACTCACCCGCAGGCGTTCGAGGCAGTAGGCGCGCGTGGTCTCGAGGAGGCGGTAGGTCAACAGGTCGTTTCTGGTGTCCATCACCAGCAGCGACTTCGAGGACAGCCGCGACAGCGCATCCATCACCTCCGCAGGGTTTGCGCCGGACACGGCGCTCGCTCCGTCGGCGCTGAAGGTGCCGGCGAACACCGCGATGGCGCGCAGCAGGGCGGCCTCGTTTTCCGACAAGAGCCCGTAACTCCAGTCGAGGGTCGCCAGCAGGGATTGCTGCCTCAGCGGCGCGCCGGGTGGGCCGAGCCTGAGAAGCCGGAATCTGTCGTCGAGCATCAGCAGGATCTGCACGGGAGAGAAGGCAGCGGTCTGGGTCGCGGCCAGTTCGATCGCCAGTGCATTGCCATCGAGCCGCCGGCAGATTTCAGCCACCGCCGGGGCGTCGCCATCCGTCAGTCGATAGCCCGAGCGCTCGGCAGCGCGTGCGGCGAACAGTTCGACGGCAGGGAACCTGCGGGCCTCGTCCGCTGCGGGGTGTTCGCTCGGGTCGCATTCCAGCCCGCGCAGGCGATGCACCCGCTCGCCCCGGATCCGAAGGGGCTCACGGCTCGTCGCGAGGATGCGAACGCCATCGAGGTGCCCCGCCAGCCTCGCCACGGCAGCCGCCACCGCAGGCAGCAGGTGCTCGCAGTTGTCGAACAGCAGGATCTTCTGTTGCCGCCGCAAGGCATGCACGACGCTCGACAGCGGATCGCCACTCGTCACGCCGAGGCCGAGCGCCGAAGCAATCGCCGCTGGCACGAACTGCGGGTCGCTGATCATCGCCAGGTCGACGAATGCGGCGCCATCGGCACGCTGCGTTGCCGCTGCATGAGCCGCCGCGACCGCGATGGTCGTCTTCCCGATGCCGCCGGCGCCGACGATCGACACGATCCGAGCCTCATCGAGGCCGCGCCGGATGCCTTCGATGGCCAGCGCCCTTCCGAAGATTCGCGCAGTTTCGGTGGGCAACCTCCCGCTGCCTGCTGCCGGCGATGCAGCGTGCGGCCCGAATCCCGGCAGCTCTACGGTCTGGACGGGCGCAATGAATCGATAGCCTCGCCCCGTGACTGTCGCGATGTACCTGGCAGCGCCTGCCTCGTCGCCCAGCACCCGTCGCAACGCCACCATGTTGACCTTGAGGTTCTCCTCCTCCACGACGGCGTCTGGCCAGGCTCGATCCATCAGATCGCGCTTGCTGACGACTTCGCCCGGCCGCTCGACGAGAGCAGTCAGGATGTCCAATGCGCGGATTCCGATGCGAACAGGAGCGCCATCCCTCAACAGCAACTGGCGATCGGGACTCAGCACGAAGGCTTCGAACGCGAAATGGCGAGGTGCTTTCCGGGTTGAGTCGCTGGTCACGGCCAGCTCCCGTCATCGTGGCCCACTGTCAATTCTCCCGAGATTTCGTCGACGACCCGCTTGGGTGCCAGGACTGGCGCCCTGCCGTCGTACGCGGCCCGACTCCGGGATCATTCATGGCCGGTGCGCACACGTCCTTTGAGTTTTCTGATGTTTTCCTGATACCGGAGGCAAGCCTCGGGCTCGTCGAATGCACGCCATGGGCATGAGCGCCAACAGGCAGGTTTCGCCGGAGCGCCTCAGCGGCCTGGGTGGGGCGCTGCGTCGAGCGTCCATGCTGTTCGCGCCCCCTCGTCCAGCGTCCAGGTGCGGCCCTCGGCCAAGGAGCGATCGAACGCCGCATCGTCAGCCAGCGCAACACGCGCCGCGCCTTGCATCGCCACGTAAGAGCGCGGCCGCGAGAGCAGCGACCGTTGTTCGCGCTGGCGTTGCACGCAGCCCCACAGTCGCGCCGCGTCGGCCGCTCTACCGGACGCAGCGACGAGGCCGGCTGCCGTGTCCAGCCACTCAACCCAATAGTTGCTGCCGCCGGGCATCCAGTCCGATGCCTCTCGCCATGGGATCCAGGCCGAGGCCAGGTCCCCTGCGTCCAGCGACACCCTGACGAGCTGGATCAGTGACATCGCGATCCCGGCACGATGTCCGCACTCGCGGTAGCACTTCAGCGATTCACGGATCGCGCCTCGAGCACCTTCGAGATCTCCGACTTCGCGTCGGATGCCAGACTGGATCATGTGCATATCCCCCACGAGCCAAGGTCCGACGGCGGCGTGGCCGAGGTCCAGGGCTTCGACCGTCCATGCCTGCGCGGCATCCAGGTCGCCCGATTGGTATGCACCGAGTGCCAGGTTCATCAGTGCGTCCATGGTGTCGCGCCGATCGCCCACCTCGCGTGCGAGCGACAAGGCTTCCTCGTTATGCCTGCAGGCCATCACCGCATCGCCGAGGTACCCGTAGGCCTCGCCGAGGGTGGCAAGCGCACGCCCGAGCCCACGGCGGTCCCCCAGTTGCCGATACAGGGATACCGACGCCATTGCGGACGTTTTGGCCTCCGCCTGGTCGCCTTGCGCCAGCTGGCAGATGGCGGCCGCATTCAGCGCCATGGCGCGCAGGTCGGCACGAACGCCGGCCGGTGCCGTGTCCAGCAGCCGCTTCAGCCAGGCGACCTCCTCACCATGAGGGCCCCGGACCAGCCAGAACATGCCGAGCAGGCCTGCCAGGTGCAGGCCACCGACTGCACGGGCAGGTTCGCTCGCGCACCAGGCCAGCACGGTGCGCGTGTTGTCGTGCTCGGCATCGAGCCGCGACGCGGCTTGCAGCGCCGCGGCAGAGTCGGGCACGTCGACGGCGGCGGCCATCTCGACCAGGCAGGCGAGCTGGCGCTCGCGCGCGAACGCTTCTTCACCGCTGTCGCGCAGGCGCTCCAGCGCATAGTGGCGCACGGTCTCCAGCATGCCGAAACGCGGTTCCCGGCCCTGCGCCTCGGCCACAACGAGGTTCTTGTCGACCAGCGAGGTCAGCAGATCCAACACGGCCTCCGGTCCAACACCATTGCCGATGCAGACCCTCTCGGCCACTTCCAGGGACCAGCCGCCGGCGAAGACCGACGCACGCCGCAGGACGGTCCGCTCCGCGTCGCCCAGCAGCTCGTGGCTCCAGTCGATCAACGAACGCAGGGTGCGGTGGCGCGGCAGCGTCGTGCGCGAGCCCCCGGTCAGCACCCGGAAACGGTCATCGAGCCGGGCTTGCAAAGCCTCCAGCGACATCATGTCGACCCGCGCCGCCGCCAGCTCGATGGCCAACGGGATGCCATCCAGCCGTCGGCAGATCGACGCCGCCACAGCCGCCTCGCCGTCCGCGACCTGGAACCCGGGACTCCGCAGCCGCGCGCGATCGATGAACAGCCGCACGGCCTCGCAGCCCAGCAGGTCCTCGTTGATCGTGCCTTCCGCGGTCGTCATGGGCGGCACGCGGTAGCTGAGTTCACCGTCGACACCCAGCCGCTCGCGGCTGGTCGCCAGCACCGTCAACCCCATGCAGCGCCGCAACAACCGGTCGGCCAGTCGGGCACTGGCATCGACCAGGTGCTCGGCGTTGTCCAGCACCAGCAGCGCCCGCCGCGAACCCAGCCAGTCGCTCACGGCGTCGACCACGTCCTGCCCCGGCTGCGCTTCGACAGCCAGTGCCTTGGCCAGCACCTGGCCGATCAGCGTCCGGTCGGTCAGCGGCGCCAGCTCGATCAGCCAGGTGCCGTCGGGATAGCCCTCGTGCACCGCATGCGCCACCTGCAGTGCCAACCGGGTCTTGCCACAACCGCCGGCACCGGTGAGCGTCAACAGTCGGGTGGACCCGAGCAAGCGTCGGACTTCGGCGATCTCTCTCTCGCGTCCGATGAATCTTGTCAGCGCTTGCGGCAGGTTGTGCCTGGCCGCTGCCGGCGCTTGCGCTGCTTCTTCGATCGGCGTCACGGCGAGGGCGAAGCGGTAGCCCTGTCCGCTGACCGTCGCGATCGCCTGCGGCCCCAGGAACTTGCGCAGCGCCGAGACCTGCGCCTGCAAGGCATTTTCCTCGACCACCACCTTGCCCCACACACGCTGCAGCAACTCGTCCTTGGTCACCAGGTGCCCGGCCCGATCGACGAGCACTGCCAGCACGTCAAATGCCAGAGGGCGCAATGGCAACACCGACCCGGCCTCGACGAGGCGTCTCTCGCGAGGCTGCAGTTCGAAGCGGTCGAACCGGTAGCAACGAATCGGCTCTCCCACAACAAGGCCCCCTTTGGTGAACCTGCCTCGCGGCGATTGTCATCCATCCAGCGTGGGCGGCTGGACCGCGCCAGCCCGAGGAGCTGCACCAACTCCTTGATGAGGKGCCGGTTGCCGCCCTCGATCTGAGGTCGGAGGGTCCTGCGAGGCACCTTGCCCACGCGACCATCTTCGATCTCTGCTTGGTTTTGGCGCACTGTGGCGCAGACCAGAAAGGGGTTCTGGTGCCTCGGGTCGGAATCGAACCGACACTCCTTGCGGAACGGGATTTTGAGTCCCGCGCGTCTACCAATTTCGCCACCGAGGCCGGTGCAGGGGGTGAGAGTTTGCCACAGCCTTTCTGGGATATCCCCAAACCGGGTACGCTTGGCGCCCCTTCCCTTGCTGCGGACCTTGCATGCCTTCGTTGCCTCCCGTCACCCAGGCCCTGATCCTCATCAACGTCGGCATGTTCTGCCTGCAGTACATCGCCGGCTACCTCGTCGACCGCTTCCTGCCGCTGTGGCCGATCGGCGCCGGCTTCCTGCCCTGGCAGATCGTGACCTACGGCTTCCTGCACGGCGGCTTCAACCACCTGCTGTTCAACATGCTGGGCCTGTGGATGTTCGGCTCCGAACTCGAGCGGCTGTGGGGGCCGAAGCGCTTCCTGCAGTTCTACATGGCCAGCGTCGTCGCGGCGGCCGGCTTCCAGCTCATCGTGGCAGCCGTCGCCGGCGCAACCTATCCGACCGTCGGCGCTTCCGGTGGCATCTTCGGCCTGCTGTTCGGCTTCGCGATGATGTTCCCGAACCGCATCATCGTGCCGCTGATCCCGCCGATCCCGATGAAGGCCAAGACCTTCGTGCTGGTCTACGGTGCACTGTCCCTGTTGTTCGGGCTCAATGGCTGGCTGCCCGGCATCGCCCACTTCGCCCACCTCGGCGGCATCTTCGGCGGCTGGCTGATGATCCGCTACTGGCGCGGTCAGCCGCCGTTCGGCCGGCGCTGATTTCACGCCGCGGAAAGCCCCCGCCTCACCCAGGGGCGGGCCGAAGCGCTCATGCTCACCGCACGAGTTTCTCGTTCGGAGGCGCCCATGAACGATCGGCTTCAGGCAACGCGCCGCATCGCGCGCAGGTGGGCAGCCGGCTGGCTGCTCGGGGCATGGGCCGCGTGCAGCGCCGCGCTCGCGGCAGCACCCGCCGATGACGATGCCACGCTGAAGGAGCAAGGCGAGCTGCTCGCCCGCGCCGCCGCCGCGGTGGTCGGCGTGCAGGTCCAGGCGCTCGGCCACGCCACCTCGGCCGACACCCTCGGCAGGCTGCGCCTCGGCTCTGGTGTCGTCATCGGCACCGATGGCCTCGTGCTCACCATCGGCTACCTGATCCTCGAGGCCGACCAAGTCGACCTGCAGCTCGACTCCGCGCGCATCGTGCCGGCCCGCGTCGTCGCCTACGACCAGGCCTCCGGCTTCGGCTTGCTGCAACCGCTCGCACCGCTGCGCCTGCCGCCCGCGCCGCTCGGCGACACGAGCCAGCTCGCGGCCGACGAGCCGGTGATGATCGTCAGCGGCAGCTCGCCCGACGGCCAGGGCGAGCTGAGCCTCGCGCGCGTCGTGTCGCGGCGTGCGTTCTCCGGCTACTGGGAGTACCACATCGACGGCGCGCTGTTCACCTCGCCGCCACGCGCCGACCACAGCGGCGCCGCGCTCTTCAACGCCAACGGCGAGCTGCTGGGCATCGGCTCGCTGATCGTCGCCGACGCCGCCGGCGCCGACGCGCCGCGGCTGCCCGGCAACATGTTCGTGCCGGTCGACCTGTTGAAGCCGATCCTGAAGGAGATGCGCGAGAGCGGCAGCACCGCGATGAGCCACCGGCCCTGGCTCGGCGTGAACTGCGTCGAATCCGGCGGGCAGGTGCGCGTCGTCAAGGTGAACCGCGGCAGCCCGGCCGAGGCTGCCGGGTTGCAGCCCGGTGACCTGATCCTGCGCATCGACGGCGTCGCGGTCGGCGGGCTGGAGCGCTTCTACAAGACGCTGTGGCGCGGCAGCACGCCGGAGCGCGAGGTCACGCTCGAGGTGCAGCGCGGCGACGAGACGCAGACGCTGAAGGCGCGTGCCACCGACCGCATGAAGACGCTGACGCAGTCGCTGGGCGTGTAGCCCGGATGCCAATCCGGGTTCGTCGATCCGTCCCGGATTGGCATCCGGGCTACAGGCCGTCGCGCACAGTCGGGTAGCRCAACCGCAGCCGCAATTCGTGCTTGAGCCGCCGGTTGTCGAGCCGGCGCGACTCCGACAAGAACGACATCTGCATCGCCGGCAGCTGCTGCCACGCCTCGTCGCGCGTGATGCGCGGCGGGCGCGGCAGGCCGCACAGGTCGGCGGCCAGGTCGAAGTAGTCGCCCATCTTCAGCTCGGTGTCGTCGCTCGCGTGCACCACGCGTTGCGGCAGGCCGCGGTGCAGCGCCGCGATGCACGCGCGCGCCAGGTCGTCGGCATGGATGTGGTTGGTGTACACGTCGTCTTCGGCTCGCAGCACCGGCGTGCCGCGCGCGAGGCGCTCGCGCGGGTGCCCGCCCGGCCGGTCGCCGGCGTAGATGCCGGGGATGCGCAGGATCGTCACCGACACCCCGAAGCGCCGCCCATGCCAGCGCAGCCGCGCTTCGGCATCGACGCGCCGCCGCGCCCGGTCGCTGGCCGGCACGGGCGCGCGGGTCTCGTCGAAGCGCGCGCCGCCGGCATCGCCATACACGCCGCTGGTGCTGCCGTAGACGATGCGGCGCACGCGCGTCGAACGGGCCAGCGCGTGCAGCAGCGCCGCGGTGCGCGGATCGCCAGTCCCCTCGCCCGGCGGCGGCGCCAGGTGCAGCACCGCGTCGGCCAGGCCGGCGAGGCGGCCGAGCGTCGCCGCATCGTCC
>NZ_JBFUGW010000046.1:0-30751 GCF_056402735.1 Rhizobacter sp. P3_C12 | reverse complement strand
CAGGAACTTCTCGCGCCTCGTCTGGCGCTTCTTGCCCGCGTACTCCAGGCTCGCAAAGCTCGTCTGTTTCATGCAACCATCCTCGCTGTCCACGCCTCGTTCGGCCATCGAGATCTGCCCGAATAAATCAGCGGTTCCCTAGGCCGTTCACTTGCGTCCGAGAGAGATCGCATCTCGCCCTGTTGCAGGACTTATCGCTGGACCAGTTGCTTCCAAGTCTTCCCAGACTTGATCGTTGCAATCACGTACTTGGGCGCGCGTTTACCGGAGGAAGTCCAAGGCTCGGGCCATGAGGAGTGCTTGTAGGTGACGCCAGCCTCCGGCTTAGCGCCACTGCTGTCTTGGCTTTCCGGAGTCTTCTTCTCGGCTGTGCCGCGAGGCGCACGAACCTTCTTTTCCTGCAGATGCTTGATGATATCGGCAACATCGAATCCGGCCTCTTTGATTGCCCGCCGCATTTGAGCGACGTACTCAACGATCTTGTTCTCTGATTGTTCCAGGAAGGTAATCTGCCTTTGAAGCTTCTCTGCTTCTCTTCTCAGTTGCTCGAGGGACTTTGCCATACGGTCTCCTATTGATTTAGGCAGGGCAAATCATACAGAAAGCAAAAGGGGCGGCGCGTCAGAACGGATATCAAATCTCTCTTGCAAACCGCATTTGGTTTCGGTGCTCACATGGCACTACACGCACAGGTTACGCCCCATTGACCAAGTCCGCTCGTGTATGAGATATCTCGGAAACCATCGCCACCAAAACATCTTGGTGAGAATGCCATTCCGTGTTATTTCTATCGCATGTCCATCGCCGCTGTCATCGCTGCTGACCGAGCGCTGCTTGATCGCCTGGAGCGCTTCTCGCACTCGCAGGCGTACGAGCGCTTGCAGGTAGTGGCACTGGAGCACATCGGCCCGGACTCAGAAGCTTGGCTCGCTCACTGGTTGATCCGGCCGGCGGTAGGYCTCGGCGGATGTCCCATCGACATCGCTGAGGAGCCGGGTGGCGTCGACATGCTTGCCGAGCACCTCGGCCGCATAGCGTACGACTGCGCCTGAGTCCGTTTCACCGGACATACATGCCACCGCCGCCAGGCGACGGCCTCAGCGTCGTCGCAGCACGGTCACATCATGCTCACCCTCAGCCCATCTCTCTCGCCAGCCAGAACCACGTCCACCGAGCCACTGGTGCCTCAGTCGTCCTTCAGTCCTACCGGAGGTGACGAATGAAGCCGGCGCCAATCCTGTTTTGCGGAGACCCCCACTCCAAGTTTCGGCAGATGGTGGCGGCTGCTCACGACACCAGTGCTCAGAGCGTCATTCTTCTCGGTGACATGGAGCCTGAGCGCCCTCTCGAACTGGAGATGGCCCCACTGGATCGAGCTGGCGTGGAGTGGTACTTCATTGCGGGCAACCACGATGCCGACAGCCAGGCGGTCGCGAGCCGAGTGTGGAACCAGCACACAGATCCACATAACGTTCACGGCCGCGTCGTCACCCTGAGAAGCGGCGTGCGCCTGGCTGGACTCGCCGGAGTGTTCAGAGGCGACGTTTGGTATCCCAAAGTCGGTGGGAAGAATGGCGGACGATCAAGCCACTATTCGCGCGAGGATCTAGGAACTATTCGAAGCAAAACACTGCACCCGACGGGCAGGAGTGCTTGAACCCCACGGTCGTCGCCTGAAGTGGTGTCCGCGGGCGCGAGCCGCAGGCCTAGGTCGGTGGAGAGATCGCAATCCGAGGTCGCGTCGCGGCACACGCAATCAGTGCGTAGCCAGGCGAGATAGAAGCAGCACGCTTCGCCGCGGTCAAGTCACTTGAATGGATCATGAATTCCTCCCGTTAGCCTGCCGGCCAGCCGCTCGCATCGATCGTGCGCATTTTCGGTTTGGCTGCCATCACTTCATTGGCAATGCCGGCGTTGGTGACCAACGGTATCGGTCTGGCTGCGAGGCGTCAAGCGGTCAATGGAATAACAAACGTCCCTCTTTTGGGGGGCACGCTATGGAGCCATGAGAACTGCCTGCGTCAAGTGCTCTCTAGCGCCCAACGCATGTCACATGCGTGCACCCGCGCCGTCTTCACCTGCACTCGCGAAGTACGGGTGCCGCATCTCACCGCCGTCGGGTGAGCGCGAGGTCTCGGCGAGAAGTCATCCGTGCACAGTGCCTTCCAACCTTCGCGCGGGAACTACACGGCTGGAAAGTCCAAGCCACTGCCGTACCACCTCCGCGGCGCGTACTGGGCCGGCCGGCTGGAACGCGTCAACTCGATGATGGGGTTGTCCGCTGCTGGAAAAGCACGCACGTCATCGCTCTGTCACGCAGCAATTTCACGATTCAAGCTCTGAGTTTCTATTGTGCCGGGATTGGACATGGCAGGGCTCGATCAACGCGGCGTCACGCCAACTGCAGTGAGCAATAGTGATCATGATCTGATCCCCGTTGCGCAGTACGTGCGCATGTCCACGGAACATCAGCGGTACTCCCGTGAGAACCAGTCCCGTGTGATCTCCGAGTACGCGTTGCGAAACAGCATGCGAGTGGTTCGCACGTACGCGGACCTTGGAAAGAGCGGCCTCGAACTGAAGGGCCGCACGGCGATGCAGCGCTTGCTGCTGGATGTCGGGCAGCCTCTCGTTCCATTCCAGGCCGTCTTGGTCTACGACGTCAGTCGATGGGGAAGATTTCAGGACCCGGACGAAGCGGCGGCCTGCGAACTGACATGCAAGCGCCGAGGCATCCGCGTCATCTACTGCGCCGAGCAGTTCGCGAACGACGGATCGATCTCATCCTCGGTGCTCATCGGGCTCAAACGCAGCATGGCGGCAGAATTCAGCCGGGAGCTATCAGTTCGAGTGTTTGCAGGCGCCTGCAACATCGCCAAGCAGGGTTACGCGCAAGGCGGCGTGGCGTGCTTTGGGCTTCGCCGTATCGTCGTCGATGAGACTGGCCGAGTGAGAGGCACTCTCGCATTGGGGGAGCGCAAGGGCATTCAGTCGCACCGTGTCTCACTTGCGCCTGGCCCGGCAGCCGAAGTCGCGGCCGTTCGACTCGTCTTCCAGCTGTTCATCGACAAGCGCCGTACACGATCGGAGATTGCCGAACTCCTGAACGCTCGCGGGATTCCCTGGGTTGGCGGTCACCCCTGGCGGATGGAAGCCGTCCACGCTGTTCTGACGAACGAGCGTTACGCAGGCACCGCCATCTACAACCGCAAGTCGGGCAAGCTCAAAGCTCCGGTGAGGGAGAACACCCGGGACTTGTGGATTCGCAAGGAGGGCGCCTACGCGTCGATCATCCCCATGCCCCGCTTCCTGCGGGCCCAGCAGATGATTCGGGAAGCGGCGAAGCCGCTCGACAGGAATGACATGCTGCGCGGCGCAGCGCAACTGCTTGTTCAGCACGGTCAACTATCCGCGGACATTCTTGCGAGCAGCAAAGACGTCCCGTCCGTCTCCTCATATCTCCGGATCTTTGGAAGCCTGACCAAGCTCTACGGGCTGGTCGGCTACGACCTGAAGCAGAACCGCGGCTTCGAACAGGTCAATCGCTCGCTCCGGGAGCAGAGCCAACTGATCGTGGCTGACGTGGTGGCTGGTTTTCTCGCAAGCGGCAGTTCTTGCACTCTCGACTCAGGGGGCAGGCGGCTGACTGTCAACGGCGAGCTGACCGTGCAGATCGTCGTGGCGCCGAACCGAGGCAACGCGCGTGGCTACTACCGGTGGCGTGTCCATATGCCCTCAGTGCCCACCGATATCGTGGTCATCGTCCGGATGGACTTCGACAACGCTGCTGTGCAGGACTACTACCTGCTTCCTTCGATGGACATGCCTGCGTCAAGACTGCCGCGAATGGACAGCAACGGCCGTGCCCTGGATGTGTACCGCACGAAGACATTGGCCCCCCTGTACGCGCTCACGGCACAAGCGCCTCTGTCGGAGCAACCCCAATGAAAGCGATCGAGAGGGCTCCGAGGGTTGAACCTTCGGCGAGCCAGGCCGGTAGCCTATGCGGCAAGCAGATGACTCACCGCGCTCTGGAACCAGGCACGCTCGGTGGCCACCATCCATCTGACCAGGAACTGGTCGAGATGTACCAGCAGCAAACGCGAGAGCATCGCTCACTTCAGCGAAAGGCAGACCGTGCGCAAGCTGCGTTGAAAGCGTCTCGGAAGATCTTCAAGGAACTGTTCGCGGATCCAGAGTTCGTCTCGCTCTTGAGGAACGAGGGGAAGGGCACTGCGCCGCGCTACCTCGTCGAGGGTGTATCCGATGTGGAGATGGTTCAATGACCGCGTCCGATACGTCTGCCAAACTGGCCACCAACCCCACCTACTTGGAACTCGAGCTCGATCAGCTCCATAGCAACAAGTCGCTGCCTCAGTCGGTTCTCAGCAGTGCAAAGTACCGACAGATACGCGAGTCGATTCGTTCGGTTGGGCTGCTGGACCCATTGGTCGTTGTTCCCAGATCGCAGGACGAAGGTGCAGGCTACTCGGTTCTCGACGGATTGCTGCGCAAGGCGGCGCTGACCGAGGTCAATCTCACCAGGGCGCTGTGCCGGGTCCTGACGGACTGCGAGGGCCTTAGCTACAACCGCCAAGTCAACAGGCTCTCGGCTGTCCAAGAGCATCGACTGATCATTCGAGCTGCGGAGGGAGGCGCTTCGAGGGTGATCCTGTCTCAGGCACTCGGCATTTCAGTCGAATCCATCCGAGACAGACTTCGGATGCTAGATGGGATCTGTATCGAAGCCGTCCAACTTCTGGCGGACAAGCCGGCCACCAGGGGGCTATTTCAGGCGCTTCAGCATATGAAACCGTCTTGGCAGATCGATGTGGCGCAGGCGATGATCGATCTACGAAACTACTCGGTGAAGTTCTCGTTGGTGATGTTGCATGCGACGCCGGCTGAATTGCTGACGGACGGCGCCCAGGCTCGTAGAAGGCTGAACCCCCCGTCGGAGGCCCGACAGCGCCTACAGCGAGAGATGGCGACGGTTCAGTCAAACGCAAAGAGACTGGAACAGACGTACGGTCCGAACAGTCTGCAACTTGTCGTGGTGAAGGCCTACATCCGCGCGCTCTTGGAGAACGCCAAGATCGTCGGCTGGCTCGCCCGCAATCGAGGAGACTACCTGCGTGAGCTCCAGTTGATCGCTGAAATCGAGGTGCTCGATCCGGTGACCTGACAATCGCCCAAGGCTTGAGCGGCCGCCGCACGGGCATGAACCGCCTGACCTCCCCTGCCCGGCACTTCCAGGGTGCCTGCCCAGCAAAGCAGACCATCCGGGATGGTCAGTGAGGCTTGTCCACAGGAAACGACTGCATCAGATCGATCAGCCACAACCTCGTCATGCCAACAGCCTTGAGCTGGGGCCCTGCGTTGGGGTTCTCCGTGAAGGCATCACGAAGCAGATCCAGCTCAGCGACTGCCTCTTGACGGAACGCATCCTTGTCCGGCAACAGCTTCACGAGCGCAGCGATCATGGCCATCGCACAGATCACTTCACCCTGCAGGTAGCTGGCTGCCTCGCTGGGCTTCACTTCGTCGCTCATTCACTCACCTCGCAAACAGCCGAGAAAGCGTCGATTGAATCTCTTTGAGGGCGCCTGTGCAAGAGTGCTTTCAGGAGGACGGACCGGTCCAAAAATCTCACCCTCCTGCAGCTGATCCGCAGTAGAGTGATCTCTCGACGGGTATTTCCAACCTGTGCTGCGTTTGCACATGTATTCGGAGGCACGCATGTCCAGTCCAATCTCGAGATCTGCCTGGGTTGATCGCGTTTTCACGAAGCTGAGCAAGCTCGATCCGTCCGCAACAATGGTCGAACTGCAGCAGGTGGCCGCGCGCTCCTACGGGGCAGAGCGAAGTGAATCGCCTGAGGGCTGGGCTGAGAACTACCACCTGAGCACGCACCAAGCTGACCAACGCCAGTGGCGGCGGGAGTTCTGGGACAGGGCGTTGGAGGTTGAACCCAGGTTGAGCCTGAGGGAGCTGTGGGACCTCGCAGATTTCTCGTGGCGCGAGTACCCCACTCATCGTCGTGCAGCTCTTGTTGCGGCCAATCACGCGCTCGGCGTAGAGATCGACTGCGCTGTGCAGATCGGCGAGCTGGCCGGCACTGAAGGAAAATGCTCCGGATGAGCGCTTGACGCGCTGCGTGCCAGGTCGCCACTTCTACTGCGAGCCGACGCCACCCTCAATCTGTACTGCGGCGGACTGAGCAGCTGGCGTTGACGCCTTTCGAGAAACACGGCGTTTGCGTCTCGTAGGTTCGTTGGAAAGTTCGACGCCCGACGAAGATCCCGAAGCATCGATCAAGAACCGGTCGCGGTTCTTCACGCTAACAATCCAATTCGGAGGCTTGCCTCGTCCCGTCCATGTCTTGCCAGACTTGGGATCCCTGTACTTGGGTGTTCCGACGGTGGTCTTGGTCTCACCTCGACCCTTGACGCCTGCCCGTTTCTCGATGGTTCGCGAGAGGCCCAGATCATCATGCGTCAATCCGTACGCGGCAATGGCTTCCTTGATTCTGGATATGACGCCGGCCACCTCTGCCTTCCGCAGTTTCTCGGCCTCGCGTTCCAACTTGACAATCTGAGCCTTTAGCGACGCATAGGTCTTCATGAATATGTCTCCAACGAAGTATCGGAATGGGCCATTCTCGCCTCGATTTGATGCTTAGCGCCAGCGGGCCGCTGTGAAGTCGACAAGCGCCCTGCCCAAGGCCAACGTCTGCTATGCAGCGGTTGCGGCCGGTCGCCTCGATCCATCGACCGGCCGCTTCCCGACTCAATGCGGTCGCTGCAGCGTTCCGGAGGTAGTCGAACGATGGTCAAGCGACGCGGCATCCGAGGACGCTCCTCGACGCGTTGTGCCGCCAGTGGGTCGGGGTGTGGTCGAACCTCCGCTGTGCGCCTGCACGAACTGGAGCAATCGACCCTGCGCCCCCTTCGAGGCGTAGGGATGCCCGGCGGCGAACCGGACATTCGCCCAGGGCTCCGTGGATGCTTGCATCCGATCGGTTGCTGTACTGCACACCGCCCACATAGGCGCCAGATACCCTCACTTGAAGGGTAAGCCGTTCAGCGCACACCTCGTACATTGCGTGTCTCTGCATGAGGGGCGACATCCAACGCCAAAGTCAATGGCCACGACCAACGGACGCCAGGGAGGCGCAAGCGGTGGCGACGTCATTGCTGCGTTGAAGAGAAAGTTCAGGGAGACCAAATCGGCCCCGCCGCTGACGGACGTCGCTTTGTCCAGCCGACTCGGCGGCTTGGCGATCCAGCCACTGAAGCGATCCGTGCAACTGACGCCTCGTCAGATCACTACGCTGGTTCAGAAGGCCTATCTCGCCGGCCAAAAGGAGATCCAAGCTACCGCCGTACGGCCCATCGTCGAGTTCTATGAACTGGATGGCTGCGGCGACGGAGACAGACTGAGGCTCTTCGAAACCAAGAACAACACCTACCGCCAGGGCCTGCGTGAACAGCTTGAGTCGACACATGGTATCTACGTTTTCTTCGATAGCCGCGGCAGGGCGTTGTATGTAGGGAAAGCCAAGCGCCTAACCCTCTGGGGAGAGGCGACCAACGCCTACAACCGAGACCGCAAGGACGTTCAGGCGATACGGCGCGTAAATCATCCGACCACCAACCACCAGTACCGGACTTACGAAGAGAAGGGCCGGCAGATCGTGAAGGTCAGGGTGGCCCTCTCTGACATCGCGACGTACATCAGCGCCTACGCCGTCGTCGACGGAATGATTGACGAGGTGGAGGCTATGTTGATGCGTTGCTTCGCCAACGACCTGTTGAACGCGCGGATGGAGCAGTTCGGCGTGCAGCGCAGGAAGAAGGGCAAGGCCTGACGGTGAGCTGACGATGAAAAGGATCCGACATGCTTCCAAAGAATCTTCCGCCTGATCTCGAATGGATACGCAATGAACGGCTCGAGTTTTCGCCCCGTACGACAGAGCACCTAAGACACTACGTCTACCCGCTTATGCATCCGTTGGACGGGCACGTTTTCTACGTAGGCGAAGGTCAGGGTCAGCGCGTGTACGACCACTTGATTTCGGCAGTGCGGCTTATGGCCGACGGGGCGCTGCAGACCATCGCCGACGATGAGACGGATCCTGAACACTCGGAGAAGCTCGGCACCATTGCCGCGATCCTGAGGTCTGGGCGACTGCCGAGGATGTCCATCGTGCGCGACGGCATCTCTACGCAACAGGAGGCACAGCGAGTGGAGGGTGCGCTCATCGACGTCCTGGATTACCTGTCGTCGCTCGACAGAGCAGTCCCGCCCCTCACCAACCTACAGGCCGGACATGGCTTCGCGTCGTTTAGAAGCGTAGAGGATGTGGAGGCGACGCACGGCCAGAGCTTTCGTATGAGCGACCTGCCCGGATGGAAAGAAGGCGAGGAGGTACTTTTCCTGAACATCAACCGCCGCTGGGGTGAGGTCGCGTCGAACAAGAATTCGGTGTACGCCGTGACCAGGGGCTGGTGGCGGCTGTCTTCGGCAAGGGCGGGGCGGGTTCGCATTGTTGTGGTCCACGCATGGGGCATCGTTCGCGCGGTGTTCGAGGTCGGCGGGTGGGAGAGCCCCAACCCGGATGGACGCATCGCCTTCAACGCTCTTGATCCAGGCGGACTCGCGGGACCGCCGTTCAAGGATCGGAACCTAGGCACTGTGCTGGGGACCGGCGGTGGGCAAGGCTCTCAGAGTCCGGTGAGGTATGCAAGTCACTAGCGACTCGAGGACGGATTGATGGTGCGGTCTTGACAGTCTTGTGTGAGGCGCGAAGGCACGGTTACGGTCGCTTTGCAGCGGTTGCGGTCGTATGCAATGGGGACGCCCCCACCCGTAGACGGCATCGAAGTGCCACAGTGGATGTGTCAGCAACCACTCGATCGGAAGGAGCGTCCATCCCATTGCATACCAGCTACTGCTCAGACCGTGAGGTCCTCCACCTCCCCGAACGCGCGGACGGCGAATGGAGCCAGTCCTTTAAGCACGTGGACGGCCGCCAGTTCTGGGCCAAGTCGTCGCCGAATTCTCCTACTGGAATGCGGGCTGGGGACCGGAGCGCCCCGGGAGACTGGGCGACAACTGCGGTATAGCGCTGATCTTGCGCTGACAGTGCGCACCGAGAGCAGGAAGTTCCACCTCTGGTAGGTGCGGACACAGCCCCGAACAAGCACTTCCGACCGTTTCAACGAGACCATGGCCACGGGCAGTCTGTGACGAACCCGCCTGCTGAAAACAAGGGGCAGCTAGTGACTGATGTGGTATCGGCGCCGACTGAATATTGAGCGCGGGTGGACCGTTGGCATGCTCGAGACCGACCGGTGCAACCAGGCCTGAGTCGGCGTTCAAACGCGAGTTATGTGGACTTAGGCGGAGCGGTCCGTTCAGAGGTTATGCGCATCCACCCGTACAACATTCCAGGCCCGCGCCTGAAAGTCGACCGTGCCTGTATGAGTCTGAAGAGGATGTGCGGGGTATGAATCAACAACGATTGACCTAGGCACCTTGTAGCCGAGGGCCTTCCATGCCAGTCCGATTGATTCGCTTGAGCTTGCTTTGCTGAGTTTCAACGGGCGTGCGAAGTTGAACCTTTTCTGAATCGAGTCCGATCCAATGCCGTAGTTGCGCTCGCCTTCAGTCTTGAATGGCACCTCGGCAACTATCTTCTCAACGCTTCTGTGGTGTCCCGCAAGTACGAAGACGCAGGCGCAGTCGGGATCCATTCGCTTGATCAATGACAGACGCACGAAATCCTCCACGATCTTGTCAGGAGCGCAGTGAGGCGAGCCAGCCCATTTCGCTTCAACAACTACTTGTGCGTTCCTCCTTGGAACTCCATCTCCTGCAAGCACCAACGCGAAATCGACCTTCTTTGTGTTGGTCTTCTTGAAGACATTAATTGCCTCGTGCGGAAAATCTGAATGCGCTCTGGCGCCCTTCGTATTGATTGGCACAGAGCTAAGAACTTGACCGACCGCAGCCTTGAGCGATACCTCGGACAACAACCCCGCGCGGTAGCAGCAAAACTCCAGGTGCAGCCAGCTTCCGACACCTTCAGCAAGTCTTCGCGCGACATTCATGCGCATTCCGAGCCTCCTCATCTTGACCTTAAATGTGACTGAAAATGCCGGAGTGAAGCAAGAGGAGAAGTGAACGATGCCCTTCCATGATGACGGGATCAATGAGCTAGGCCGGTCCCACAACCTCTTGGAACCCCACTTCTGCTTTTCGGTGAGCGTCGCCATTCGACTTGCCGAATTCGAACGTCGCAGAACAGGGCGGTCTAAAGCAGTCGGTCACTCCCAGACGACGGCTTTGCAGCGATTGCTGCCCCTAGACGCCGCAGCTTTAAAGCGCGATATGCGCCGGGAACCTGCCATTCAATAGGCGGCGACCGTGCCAGATGATCGACCGCTCGCAGAGATGCGAAACTGGTCCAGCTTAACGACCGGTGTCTACACGGGCGAGCTCACGCTTTCGACCCTGAATGTGTTGACGCTGACCCAGAACTGACCCCTGGGTTTAGATGTTCGAAGCGAGGTGTCAGCCAACTCTTCTTTGCTTGAGCAACACCCCACTCGACGATCCCGGGCACGCAGGCCCGGGCCCTGTCACTTGCTGTCGAGCTTCCACCTGAACTTGGTGCCATTGGCGCGTCCCTCGCCCGAGGCGCCGACGGCGCTGGTGCCGGTCAGGTCGTGGAAGAACGCCGCTTCCTTGCCAGGCGATGTCACCAACTGGACACCGATTTCCGGCACGCCGACGACTGCATAGGAGCCGGACTTCACACTGAAGAAGAGCCCAACGCTGGGGCCACTCGCAGTCCAGGCCTTGATGTCCGTGTCGAGCGTGACGCCAAAGGATTTGCCTTCAACGTCGGCAAGCCCGGTGCCGATGATGGTCCAAAACGTCATCGTGATTCTCCTTTGGTTTGTCGAAGTTGCCGCCGACGCCGCGCGCCTACTTGGTGACCGACACGTGCACGTGCGCAGCGTTCTCGTACAAGCCCAATCGTAGCCCGCTTCGACTGCGAGTCGGCCCGAGCGGCCGAGCCTGGACGCGACGCGCCATGCGGGTCGGCGAAGCGGCAGGAGCCGTCTGGCTGTTGGCGTCGAGGTCCTGTGGTTCCTGAGCACGGCGCTGGCCCCCGGGCATCGCGGTGCGGGCGTCCGAGCCGCCCGAGCAGTTGTCCCGTTGAAGCACGCATACGGGGTGCAATTCAAACTAGGGGGTAGCGAGCCGGTCAATGCAATGGGATGCTCCAGCAGCCCAGCCAGTCGCCCGCGCCCATTTCAAGTTACCTGCCTCGCGGATGCGCGGTACGGCACTCGTGTCGCGCGGGTTCCATCGCAGCAGGAGCGTCACAGATGTACCTCGTCGTCCATGTCGTCGTGTCTCGTGACAGGTCACGAAGCAGACCCCACTCGCAAGTCCCAACCACGACGCCAGTGACCCCACAGCAGGGCAGCCCGCCCTACGCTGTCCGCGTCGTCCCACTCCCCTGATCCGCCCCACCCGGCAATTCTGCCGGCGCGCCAGCGACGGCAGTCCCGCCCGGCGCCAAGCACGGTGCTGCGCGCGCGATATCCGAAAAGACAGGAGCTGACGACATGAAGACGTTCCTTGCGTTCCGGTGCTACGGCACATTCCAGTGGCCGCCTCTCACGGATGGCGAGCCGAAGTCGTCGCGCGAAGGATCGGTGGAGATCCACTACCTCGAGGAGGCCGCGGGCAAGAACAAGAGGGTTTGGAACGGACACCTCCGCTGGATTCCCGTCGATGCCAAGACCGAAGAGGCTCAGGTGGCCGACCTCTATGACCTGAGCGACCTCGAGCTCGTGAAGCTCTTCGAGCCGGACGGCAAGACGGTGACCCTGCGGTTCACGCGGAAGACCGGCAAGCCCTGCGGACCCCGGCTGCAGTTCGATGGGATCAGCGTACTCGATCAGTTCGCACCCGATGAGAACATGCACTACCCCACCCTGCGGGTGCCGCTGGTGCCGACGATGGACTGGGAGGGCAAGGCGCGCCATAGCACTTTGCAGATCGGCAACGAGAAATGGCCGGATGGGACCAGCAGTCTTCGACTCGACCTCGTGGTGCCGCTCCCGCTGCCGGCCAACGCTCAACAGGCAAAGGTCGACAAGGCCTTCTTTGCGTTCAGTGCGGTCTACGCTTCCAGCCTGCCGACACTCTCCGCGACGTCGAACGGCGGCCTAGTGGTTCGCAGCCTGCCTTTCGGACTGCGCGGCGAGAGCAAGAATGAGGTTTTCACGCCGAAAGGCGTCGACCTCGGCCGGTTGCATTGGACTCCCTCGCCCTACAACAAGGCCTCTAACGAGAACGTGATCGTGGAGCCCGACGATTTCTGGCCGGACGCCTCGCACGTCTTGTCTTCGGTACTCAGTGACTGTGGCTATCCAGTTGTGTTTGAGAAAGCGACGGATGCCCGCAACAAGTTCACCGCCTCGACGGAATTCGCGAGCACGCCCGGCTTGAAGCGCTTCCCCGGGCTGTCTCTGGAAGGCTTGCCGGGGGACGGCGTCCTGCCGCCGGGATTCCGCATTCGGCAGCGTGTCGCCGTCCGGCTCGAAGACGGCGTGACATCCGTCGACACGCGCCACGACTCCCGCTTGCGCATCCGTAACGAACAATTCCATCTGCAGGTCCCGGACGACGGCGAGTCGCGCCACCCGGACGAACTCCCCCAATGGCTTTCGTTCGGCCCGAGCCTGTACGTCGAAGCCACCTTGACCGGCAACATCGCTGACACCCAAATCCAGTCGGCCGAAGCCCGCACCAGGGTGCGCTTGAACATCGGCAGCCCACAAAAGCTGCCGCCCGCCCTTCCCGGCGACGGACTTCCCGAACACGCCTCTAACGCGCCTGCGGAGGTGCGGACGCTGCCCGGCATGCTCGGCCAGACGATCGCCGCGATGCGTTTGACGCTGGCCAGCCAGGCCCAGTTGTCACCCGCCAGGCCCTTGTCCCTGCTGCCGGAGCTGACGCTGCTGACGAAGGGCCCAGCACACTTCGGCCTGTTCGCCGAGGAGAGCGTGGCGAAGCCGACCGAGCAGGGCGTCCACATCGCCGCAATCTTCACCGGCTGGGGCAAGCCCGTGACATGGCGCATGCAGCCGATCTTCCACGCCAGCCTGCAACCGGCCGACATCTTCCATCCCCCCAAGGTCAACGAGCTCGCGTTCAAGGCGCGCTGGCCGGCGTTCGACCTCGAAGGCCCGCGTGGAAAGTCCATCGATCTGCGTGCGAGGCACGCCGACGCAGAACTGGCACGCCGGGACCGGCGATTCTTCGCCCTTAGGCTGCACGACGAGCGCGCCGACGCCGATGCGTCAAGACAAGGCCTGATCGCCGACATGCACGTGAAGTGGGAGCGGGCCCTGCTGCTCTCCCCGGCTCACCGAGGCGACGCGTCGCTGCTGTTCATGGGCGAACGAACGGGCGCACCCGGATGGTCGCTGCAGGGCGAACTGCCCTCGCTGCTGCCGCGGCGAGGCGGCGACTTCAAGCTGCAACTCGGCATGGCCGTAGACCACGTCCAGCCGATCAACCACGACAGCGCCGAGGACGCCCGCGCACGCCGGCTGCCGGTGCTCTTGCTCGACGAGGCGGCCAGCGCGGTCAAAGGAACTGCGGCTATCGACCACGCCGCGGCGCCCTGGCACCTGCAGGTTACCGAATCAATGTCCGGCGACCCACTCGTCGACCCGAGGTCGTGGGAACTGACGGCGGAGCTCATCGACCGCCGCGGTCGCAACCCGAACACGGGCGAGGCCGCGCGCAAGCCCACCGTGATGTTCTCGTCCACGCCCTTCAGTTTCATGCGGTACCACGCACTGCCGCTGGACGAGCGCGGCGATGAGGGCAACAGCACCGTCGCCCGCTACGACAGCACCACCGGCCGGTGGACCACGCTCGTCACCAGTGCTGCCTATCACTACGTGCTGCCGCCGCAATCTGTCGGCGAGAGCATGGACAAACCGCGGCGCTTGGAAATCCACGACCTCGACCCCGATCGGCGCCCATTGGGCTTCGAGCGCCCGTACCCGGACGAAGAAGCGCCTGACCAGGACGGCGCGGAGCGCAGGCACCTCGTGGACTTCCGCCTAACGCCCCCGGCCGACCTGTGGGTCCGGCCGTCCGATGTGGAGCGCAACTACCTGTTGCCCGAGTGGGCCAGCCGCCAGCTCTTCTCACGTTCTTCCGAAGGCGGTACCGGTGCCGCGATGGTCGCAATGCGTGCAGAGTTCGTCTACGGCCTGTCGATCGGCCTCTGGCCCGACGCGGAGCGCGGCCCGTCACGGCGTTCCCGCGTGACCGAGATCGAGGCACTGACCGGCTCCGTCCTGGACCGGCGCGACTCCCGGACGACCGACAGCTGGGACCGCATACACCAGGCCTTCCTACGTCGCCCCGAACGGCTCGAGGTGTGGGCCGATGATCCCGACAGCCCCGTGCCGTTCGCACCCGCACGCTTCGAGCAGGGTGCGCGATTCGCGCTTCGGACCACCGCCTTGCACCGCCCCGCGGTCCTGCCGACCGCTGGCACCGACGCCGACCTCGCTGCCGCCCACAAAGCGCCGCCCTCGCAACGCGTGCCCGGCGTGTCGCCGCGCCAACATGCGCAGGGGCTGGCCGGCGGCGCGCTGTGGCCCGTCGAATCGCTCAACGTCCTCAACATGCTGCTGGACCAGCCGGCGTCCACTGGCGGCCACGTCGAGTCGATCGCCCTGTCGCCTTCCGGAGGCGACGCCGACCAGACGGTGCGCTTCTGCAACGACCGGGTCGCCATCATCACCGAGACCCGCAACGGGCATGTGCAACGCCAGCGGGTCGAGGTGGTCGGGAGGATCGCCGTGTGGTGGCACCGGGCCAAGCACGTCGTGGTCTACGAGAGAACGGTCAACCCGTCCGCCCAGTTCACACCCGAAGGCGGCATCAAGACGCGCACGCGAAGGCCCGTGCTGCGCAAGGTGCGCGAGTACATCGAGCTGATGCAGCCGGAACGGCGGTATCCCGACGCCGATGTCGCGGCTCCCTCGACCAACGCCTTCGTGCAGGGCATGCGCTTCAACTCCACCATCATCCCGGTGGACAGCTTCTGGGGCGAAAACGTCGACTCCCGCGGCTGGAAGGTCCCCCTGTGGAACCGCCACGCGGCCCGCCAGCGCCCGCAGGTGTACGCGATGCCGGACGTGGTCTTCCTGCAGGCGAGCGAAGGCACCCGCACCGATGCGCTCAGCAGCCAGCCGTGCGTGAACCCGGACAACCTCTACTTCTTCACGAACACGCGCCAGGGCTTCAATGCCGACACCGACAACTGGCCGCACGAGCTGTCGATCGACTGGATCAACCTGCCGCCGCCGAGCAGCAGCGTTCCTCCACCGTCGACGGCGAACGCCGGGGCGGGTGCGCAGGACGTGCCCGAACCCTCCGTCCCACGCGGCTTCGCACGTTTCACTTGGCGCTTGGCGCCGGCTGCGCAACGCACAGCCATCAACCAGGCGCGCGGCGAACGGCCCGTCTACGCCTCGCTGCGCACCCTCACCTTCATGCGGGCGGGGCGTGTCGAGGGGACCGAGGCGAAGAAACTGCCGACGCTCGCACGCGTTGACACCGATGCCATCAGCGGCTGGTGGCAACCCGGCAAGAAGCTGGAAGACGGGCCCAGTGAGTTGGTCGCACTTTCGACCGCCATGCGCGCCGTGGAAGAACTGCAGGGCAGCCCCTTGCCGCCGGAGGGCTCTGATCGGGACGCAGTCAAGGCAACGATCGGAGATCTCCGGGCCAAGGTCGCCGCCTTCAAGGGGCCCGGCGTCGCGCAGAAGCTGCAGGCGCAGATGAAGACGCTGAGTGACGCTCGCGACTTTGCGTACAACGGTCTCGTCGCCCTGCTCCCGAAGGGCGACGAGACCCTCGAGAACCTGGTGGGCACCTTCCAGGGCTGCGACGAATGGAAGCGCAGCATCGCCGGCTCGATCGGCGCGAAGCGGCTGGCCATCGACCAGGAGCTGCAGGCGTGGGAAACGGGTTTCATCCGCCAAGTCGATGGTTGGGAGAACGATCTCAACAAGTTTCCGAAGAACCGCCAAGCGCTGGAGGACATGATCACGCCAGCCGTCGCCCACGCGCTGCGCCCTGTGTTCGAAGGTGTCTCGGCCGGCATCGGCCAAGCCGACCAGGGCATCGAATCCGCACGTTCGACGCTACGCGACCTGCGTGACGAGATCGGCACCGCGCTGGATCAGGCGACCCGCGAGGTGCACGCGATCCGCGAGGCGATCGACCGGGACAAGCCATGGTCGCGCCAGCGCTTGGATGACCTTTCGGCGCAGATCAACGATGCTTTCCAGAAGGTGGTGCTCGACGCGCGCACCACGGTGGCAGACGCCCGCGACCGACTCACCTCAGAGCTGGACGACGTCTCTCGCCGCGTGGGTGAAAGCGCGGCGATCGCCCTGCGGGAAGTCGACCGCGCGCTCGTTGCGCCGCGCGAGGCGGTGTCGGGATGGTTCGACGTGCTCTCGTCATTCTCAGCGGCGGTCGACCAGGCGCTCAGGGGCACGGATGGCGCCGTGTTGCAGGCCCGCAAGGAGATCGAGGCCCACAAGGCCGAACTCGCGAAGCTGCACCCAGACCTGGCGGAAAAGTTGAACGGCCACGTGACGAACATCGAGGGCGCGCTCGCGTCGACGGCCGTCGCCGCGAGGGACGCGGCCCCGAAGATCGAGCGAGTGATCAATCGGGTCGACGACGCCATGGTCGATGCCGCCAAGAAGATGAAGGCCGGTGTCGTCGAGATCCAGAACACCGTGAACGAAGGGATCGAGACGCTCAAGCAGCATGGTCCACTGCCACTCGAACTGGACGAGCTCGTCGCCGCCCTGGAATCGGCCTGCGTCAAGACGAACGAGAAGGTGAACACATTTCTCAAGTGGGTCGAGACGCAGTCGGAGCTGGTTTGGATCGACTTTGCCGTGGAACGGGTGCTCGTTCCAGTCGAGGAGATGATCGAGGCCGCACAGGGCGGCGTCGCGACGGCGTCGGACGTCATGGAGGCGGCGGCCGACACGTTGTCGCGCCAGCTGGCAGACGTTGCCGCGAAGCTGCAACCGGAGTCGATCGCGCAGTCGGTCGTGGCCGGACTGACGGCGCTGATGACCCCCCTCCTCGATGATCTGGAGGGCGTTTTCCCCGTGAAGGTAGAGACCGTGACACATGCACGGGACCGCCTCGTCGGCTTGGCGACGACATGGCGAACACGGGCGGTCGAGTCACTGAAAGCGCCAGAAGACGTTGCGGACGGCTTGCTGAACGGGTTGGGTGACGCCTGCGACTACTTCGAGAACGCGGCCAAAAGGCTTGAGGAAAACATCAAGGACCAAGGTCAAACGCTGCTGAAGAAGGCGCTGGAAGACATCGAGGCCACCGACCTCTACAAGCAAATCAAGAACGGCGTCGACGAGATCTTCCAGGGCGCTGAGACGTACGCCAAGTTCCTGGACTCGTTCCAGTCGTTCGACCGCGACGTCTGCCGCATCGGTAACGACCTGGCCCGCACCGGCGAGATGGCCACCGCCTACGTCGACCAGGCCGTGCGCGCCATCGGCAACATCGGCAGCGGCGGCCTGCTCGCCGCACCCAACAACATCCTGCGCGCCATGGCCGCCATCGGCTCGGTGCCGGCCCTGCCCAACCTGGACTACGCGCGCCGCCAGATGGGCTACTACTACGGCCTGGTCGACCAGCTCGTGGACACGACGCAGGTCGAGGCCTGGTTCGGCCGCCTCGGCGATTCGCTCAAGGCGTGGGGCCTCAGCCTGCCGTTCAACCGGATAGGCGACCGCCTGCTGCCGGTCGACCTCAGCGACTTCGACATCGGCGACATCTTCCGCAACTGCGGCGGGCTCGAACTGCAGCGACTCTTCAAGGGCTGCCGCCTGCCCAAGGGGGCCGAGGACGCGGTGCGCCTGAGCCACGACTTCAACAAGGAGACTTTCCGCGCCTGGGTGCAGCTGGACATCGACGCCGCGCTGTCGGGGCGAAAGGCGCTCGTCAGCCTGGGCCCTTTCTGCCTGAACGCCGTCAACACCCGGCTCGTCGGTCGGGTGCGCCTGGAAGCCTCGAAGGACACCGACCGAGTCGATGACGAAGGCGAGGCGACGCTCAACACCGACTTCGAGGCGGCCGTCGGTGGGCAGGTGATGGTCACCTTGCGCGAGGTCGCGGTGCGCTTCTCGAAGGGCAGCGGGCTGAAGGTCGATTTCGATCCCAAGAAGGTCGAGATCAACCGCAACCTGCAGTTCGTGCAGAACGCGCTCGGCTCGATCTTCGGCGACGAGATCGGCGGCCTCAAGGTGGTCAAGCAGGACGGCATTCCAGTGGGCCTGGAGCACGTCTTCAGCATGCCGCCGATGAGCCTGATGTTCGGCACCAGCGGCCTGCAGAACATCCAGATCTCGAACCAGTTCCAGCTGATCGCCTACCCCGACTTCCGCATCTCCAACCGCTTCTCGCTGGCACGGCCGGAGCTGCCGTTCATCTTCTCGATCTTCATCATCGGCGGCACCGGTTGGTTGACCGTCGACGTCGACTACCGCCCGTTCGGCAACGAGCTCATGGTGGTGGTCGATGCCGCGGCGGGGGGCTCGGCATCGCTCGGCTTCGCGTGCGCGGGCTGCACCGGGGCGGTCGCCATCACGCTCGCCGCGGCCCTGACGTACCGCAAGCTCATCGGCGCCTCCGGCGGCGGGCTCACCGTGTCGATGGTGGTGACCATCGTCGGCGTGGTCGACGTGCTGCGCATCGCGTCGGCCCACCTGAGCGTCGTGCTGCGGCTTTCCTACGCGGAGAACGGCGACATCGACGCGAACGGCGGCTTCCGCCTCGAGGTCCGCATCACCCGCTTCTTCAAGGCCTCGGCCGCAGGCGATGCGCGCTATCGGATGGCGGGGGGCAAGCGGGAGACGCAGTCGAGCCTGACCGGGCAGGCAGGCCCGACCGATGAAGGCAACGCGGCCGTAAAGGAAGCACGCGCGAAGGCGGAGAAGCTGCTCAAAGGGCAAGGCAAGGGACAACAGGGAGGTTGATTCATGAGCGACACGATCTACTGCCACGTCGAACAGGATCCGGACGGGTTTCATCCGGATGGCATCGCCGGGTTTTCGGTGCGGCTGTCGGTTGCGCCGGACGCGGCCAGCGATGACGCTGCGCACGAATCCGTCGAAAGGTTTCTCGGGGCGTTGAAGACGACCGAGTTCGTGGTCTACGTCGCTACTCAATTCGATGGAACCGTGGTGGCGACCATGCTCAAGGCGGATGTCGACCCCATCCGAGCCGACCTGCCTGACGACGAAGCCGCGCAACTCCGCACCGCATTCGTCCGCTGGCTCGCCCGCTACGGCGAGGGCAAGCTGGGTTGGCGACACACCGCCCCTGCCGTCGGCGAGGAGGTCACCCGGACTGCGGGCACGCTGTCGATCCAGGACGTGATCACGGCCACAGCCAGCCAGCCGGCGCCGTTTCCACACCGGCTGGGTCTCGCGATGACGTTGCGCATCAAAGAGGAGGATCTGCCTCCTGACGCCAAGCTCCTGATCGTTCCGCTGTCGCTCGTCGGGTTCATTGCGCCAAAAACCGTTCCGCTGTCCGAAGTGCCGGAACCTGGCAGCGAGATCGAACTGCCTTCCGCCGCCGGCGACGTTCGCTGCAGGACCACGATCGTCAAGCCGCTCGTGAACGATCCAACGAGCCTCATCGATCTCTCCACGGGTTTCTTCAAGCCATCGGACGAGAGCGCGCAGTCCCATCGCTTCCTGGAGCGCCTGGAGCAACGCGGCGGGTCGCAGTTCACCGGCTTCGTGTTGGCGGCGTCGATCGAGTGGCCAGTGCCGGACCCCACCACCGACCAGGACCTGGAGCGGCATGTGGGCCGGCTGTCCTGGAAGGCCGTGGCGGCACTGGCCGGCGCGCTCGATCCTGTGCTGCTCGCGCTGTTCATGCCGGGCCGGGAGGCGCGCGACGGGGCCTTGCTCGGGGAGATGGTGGACAAGCTGGCCGCACTCAGCAAGGGAGGGGCGTCGCGCAACGATTGCCGGAACGCCCTTCGCGTCGCACTCCGGCACCACCCCCTTTTCGTCTTGGATCCCAAGAAGGATCGTCTAGCTCACCTGAACGCTCTGCGAGATGCCTGCGGGCTGCCGCCGTTGACGCAACTCGACGGCCAGGAGATCCCGGCCACGCTCGACTGGTTGGACTTGCTGCTGCTTGCCTCCTCAACGACGAACGAATGGGCCGCCATCGGCAGGCACGCGTTGGACCGCTTCAAAGACTCCGACGGGCTCTCCCGCGAACTAGATCGGCTGCTCGGAACGTTGCAGGACACCTTGACGAGCGAGGCCGGCATCGAGGCCACGACCTTGCGGCTGTTGCGACATGCGAGTGTCGTGACCCATGCGGTGACCATCCTCCGGGCTGCCATTCCCGATCCCTCCATCGACGTGGACGGGTTATACGCAGACGCCATCGACGCCTTCGCCCGGCGGCTCGGCGAGGGTCTCGACGGCGCTCAACTCGCACGCCAGGCCGTGGGGTCGTTGGTCTCCGATCTGTTGCTTGCCGATGTGCGCGTCGAGCAAGGCGACAAGAGCACGACTCTGAACAATCTGGTCGAAAAGCTTAAGGAATGGAAGTTCTGGGCGCATCGGTTCGGACAAGATAAGGAGCCGCCCCTGCAAGACTCCACGGTGGTCACACTCATGTCCGCGCTGGTACGGCCCAACCTGCGGGCGACAGATTTCTTTGAGCGCACGCAGGACGTCGTGGCCGCGACGAAAGTCATCGACGACGCAGCCGACACCCATCAAGCCAGCGTCATCGCGAACCTCTCTCCACCCCCGGACAGACGCTTCCAGCCCGACCCCGAGCCCCGTCCGCTCGCCATCCAGCTGCTGGTCGACGCCGCCGCGGACGACGCCGCGGACGACGCCGCGACGGATGCCAACGACTTCGCCGCCGTCTTCTCCGGCGTCGCCGTGCTCCTGCAGGCGCGACGCTCGAACACCGACCAGAGCGCCTGGGCCCATGCCAACCTCGCCGAAGCCACCCTGGGGGGTGACACGGCCACCACGATCAAGCCCCTGCCGACGACGGTGCAGGACGGCCGCCGCCAGCTCTTCGTCGAATACCGAGGCGTGCCCTTCGCCTCCCGCGCGTACGAGAAGACACTGCCCACCGCGGGGGAAGGCATGCCCGAAGCCCTGCTCACGTTCGACTACGACCCCAAGCTGAACGAAAACCACGTGCCCGTGCCTTCCCTGGCGTACGGCACGCGCTACGACGTGGCGGTCCACGCGGTCGGCAGGTCCGGCGCGTTGCCGGTGGATCTGCAGGCCGCCGGCGGCGAGCCCTGGGTGCCTGTCATGCAGCCATCAGGCAACAGCGATCCGCTGCGGCCCTTCAATGTGACCTCGCTCATGTACAGCCGCACCATGGCAATCGGTGCCACGGCCATTCGCGAGCGTGATGACGCTCGAGGCACCGCACGACGGATCGGCGTCGGCCTCGACGGGGTCCGCCCACTCGCGGCCGACTACCCGCGGCTGTCGCTGGCCGGTAGCACGACGAAGCGGACACTCTTCCTCGATGTATTTCGCAATGCCGACGGCTCTGGCGCGATCGCGCTCCCGTCGGAGGCCGGGAAGCCGGTGCAGGTGGCGCTGACTGATGTCCACTACTGGGGAGGCTGCGCGCCCGAACTCATCGTGGAAGTCCTGGCCGGTTCGGCGGCAACGAGGAGCGATGCCCTCGCCTCCCTGCGCATCGTCCTCCCCTCGGATCGATTCGATTGCAGGCTGACGATCGAGCGCGATGCGGGTGGGCAGTTCAAGGTCACGGAGTCCTCCGGTGCCTCAGGCGCGTGGTCCACGGTGCTTCCCAGCGTCTGGCTGAGGTTGCGGGTCGCGAAGGCCGCGGACGGCGGCGGCATCTCGCTGGCCGACCCTGCCACAGATCAAGGCGGTCCGGCCAGTGGATCACGTCCAATGCCGTCGCGCCTGCTCCTGTGCGCCCCCGAGGGCACGTCGTGGCGAGCGCCCTTCAACAAGGAGGCCAGCCTTTGGATCGAATCTCCCCGGACTTCGTGGGCGAACGTGCAGCGATGGCTGGACAACCCCAAGCTCGCCGACGACTGGCTGTCCCCGTTGACCGACAAGCAGTGCGATGAGCTTAGAACCAAGCTGCTGACAGCGGACCTCCTGCGTGCGGAGGTCAAGGAACTCGCCGAGCTGCTGGACCGCCTCCCCGATCCTGCCGTGCGCTTTCTCGAGGTCGATCTCCACGCACTGGACAGCCTGCGGGACGACCTGACCCAACTTCACAAGGACGCCAAGCTCGTCACGCCGTGCGAGCGTATAGAGGTGAAGTCGATCGGCAAGCTGCTCGACTCGCTGCCCGGATGGGGCAAGCTCGACCTCATCGAGCTGCTGCGAAGGATCAACGACGCCTGCAAGACGCCACTCACCGTCAGGGCCGACTCAACTACCGTGGACGCCAAGCTCTGGTTGAAGAGAGACGGCGCGGCACTGGCGGCAAAGGTTCCTGCAGGCATGGTGGCCCAGCTGCACGTGCGCCCGCTTGTGGCAAGACGTCACTTCGAATCGCGTGAGGTTGCGGATCCGTTGAACGAAGCTTATCCACCCGTCATAGATGAACGCCTGTTGCAGTGGGCAACCGGCCACACCGGCATCGACGGGACGCTCTACGCCCGCTTCCCCGGTGCCGAACTGCAAGTGGAGGCGATGCTGGGACCGATCGTTCGCGACGACACGACCCGGTCTGCGCCATCATCCGCGACGCCGTGGCTCAACGCACGTGCCGACTGGACACGCCTGGCCGAGCACGCCGTCCAGCACGACCCCATCGGCACCTCCCGCAAGTACCGCCTGCAGGCCGGTGCGCCCCACGGCGCAGACGCCTGGACATGGCGCCAGGCCGGCTGGATCGACGTCGAGACGCAGCGCTGGCGTTTCACCGGCCGGCCGATCCAGCACTGGTTCAGGCCGCAGTCCTTGCGGAAGGTGCCAGCGGATCAACCATCCTTCGAGATCGATCTCGACGACAACGACCGGCACGTCATAGCCAGCTTCATGGCGGAAGCCTTCGACAACCGTTCCGACTCCGACAACGTGGTGCAAGGTGCGCCCCTCCTCCCCCAACCCGCCAAGACGACACTCGTCGAGATGGCCTGGGAGAAGCCCTCGGCCACGCTGTTCCGCCATCGCCTGACGATCCGTTCCCGCTACGAGGGGGCGATGGTCAACGCCAGGGAGGCGCGTTGCGCCGCGTGGTCCGATGCCGATCCGGCCGGACCCTGGCGGGTCGTGGCCATGCTGGGAGAGCGCGGCCGCATCACACTCGGCCGCCCGCAGCTGCGGGCCCTGATGCCGCTCACGACGACGCCGCTCGACAGCGCCGCAGGCCCGGCCACGCCCCCAGTCCTCGCCATCCTGCATGACCGCCCTTTCGACCTCGGCGGCCTGGCCGAGCGCATGGCCGGCGAGATCCGGCAGGGGGTGGGGTACGACCTGTCCGGGCCGAAGGTACTTCCCGCCGATGCACGCAAGGAGGCAGGCCCCGACCCCCGCCTGTCCTACCGCCCGCTCGACGAGGCGCTGGCGCGGTCGCTGGTGCTGTCGGCGCAAGGCCCGATCGGACTGACCTTCGACGCGACGCAGGGAACGGGGCAAGCGTTCCCGAACATGGCGCTCATGCTGCATCCGCTGCAGGTGCTGCCGACGAGCGAAGGGGCGGCGGAATTCAAGCCGGTGCGGATGGAGGAATCGTTCTTGAGTGTGTCGTTGCGGCGGCATCTCGACCCGGCCTGGCTGGTCCCCGACCTCACCCTGCTGGGCGTCCGCAAAAACATTCCTTTCGACTCGGCGTGCTGGTTTAGCGGCACGGTCAAACGCGACTGGACGAACGAGACGCTCATCGAAGTCGAGAACGGTGACAAGACGGAAACGCAGGTGCTTGCGCGGGGCCGGCACCTGCCGCGAGGCGATCACGTCTGGCTCGACATCCTGATTCCCAAGTACTTCGTTGACGAGACCGCTGCCCCGCCCAAGGCCCGTGGCAAGAGCGTCGACGCCTGGCTGTGCATCGCCTCCATGCCGATCGCTCCGGAAGGCGCATCGGTCGCGCTGATGCACGTGCCCGGCAGCGGTCGCCTGGCCAACCTGTCCGTCCTCCTGCAAACCTCGAACGGCGACGGCAACGCGGACCTCGGCCAGGGCAACTGGCAACTGCTCGGCAGCATCGATTGGTCCGGGCCGTTAGCCTGGGGTGACATGACGTTTCGGACAGAGAGAAAAACAAAAACAAGAACGAGGACAGAAACATTGGACTATCACCCCATCAACGCCAGCGCCCCGACGGCGCTGCGCTGGGCTCGCACGGGCCGCGACTTCGACACCGTCTTCGCCGGCGACGCCGAGCAAGACGTGCCCGTGTCCGAACTGGCCGGCGAACTGGCAGGCGAGCTGGACGCCCAGGCGCTGAGCCTGCATCGCCGGGCCGGCGGCACACCGCTCTGGGTCCGCAGTCGCCAGAGCGCACAACGCTTCCCGACCTCGACACAACGCCACGTCGCAGCGCTCTACTCCCGCCACATCCGCGGGCTGGGCGAACCGAAGGAGTTGTTGCGCGACGCCTGGATGCTCGCGGCCCGGAACATGCCGGAGCCGCCCCTCGTGGAACGACCGGAGTTCGCCCGGCTGCTGGAGTTCGAGGTACCCAGCCGGCCTTGCGTGTACATGCCGGAAAACGCGCTCTGCCCTGATGAGTACCGGCAGGCGTACCACGACCTGGTGTCGGTGGGCTTCAACGTGGACGAGCCGAATCAGAAGAGGCTGTCGATGCACGTCCGGCTCATCGGTGCGGAAAGCACGCTGGCCGACATCGACGCGTTGACCTTCGGCGTTCGGGGGACCGGCCAAGGAGTGCCGTGGGTGGTGAAACTCCCTCGCCCCACCGGCGCCGACAAACCCGTCCACGCCGTGGAACTGGATCTTGACCTCTCCACAGGCCACGACACCGAACCTGACCTGACGGTGCGCGCCGGTCGGTGGATCATCCAGGGTGGCGGCATGGCCACCGTCAAGTCCGTTGGGAAGGCCCCCGACAGCCTGAACAAAGCAACACCACACGGCATCTTCGTCACCTTGACCGGCGTGCAGCTCAAAACAGGGGGCGTGGCCTCGGAACTCTGGGCCGAATCCTCCGTCCTGGTGTCACGTCTCGACAGCGGGGCCGGGTTCGGTGGACGCCTCGATTTCGACTGGTTCTTCGGCGCGCACGGCGCCTTCGACCCGGCCGATGCGGTGAGCGTGGCGTCGCTGCGTCAAATGCCGGAAGCACAGGCGCGGCTCATCGCCATTTCGCCCCCCGTCAAGCTCGTCAAGAAAGGAACGTCGCCAAGCAACTGAGGCCGCTCGATACGTTCGGACCGCTCCGAACTCCAGTTTCGCCCCGAAGCTCAGCCGTCGCTCCGAGACTGTGGGGTTATGTCCATACACTTCCGCGCAATCCAGAGAGGCTACTCCGATGCCTGTTTCCGTCACACAAATCGCGTCGATCATGCGCGCGTTCGGCCAGAAGATCGCGAACATGGAGTGGGAGAAAGCCGCCAAGCTCCAGGAGATTTGGTTCGGCTTGGCTGCGCATGTTGCTGCCCCTACGCCCCCAGACCACTTCGACTTCTCGGTCGTGGTGTGGCCGGAACAGAGCGGAATCACGATGGACTGGCTGTTGCGCCCTGAGGTCGACACTGATGGGCGCGCCAAGATGGCTTTCGGCATCCTCCAGGCCCTTGCGATCGATTCAGGCGGAGATGCGCGGAAGGCCATCATCGCGCAGGTCACCGCGCAGTTTGAGAAGACCGCTGAAAACTCGGTCGAACTCGGTGTTATCAAGTGGGACAGGAGCATGGACGTGAAAGCGTTCCATGCGCAACGCGTGGAGAGCAGTGCCGTGGTGACCGACCTTGGAATCACCCCAATCGATCCGCTACTCGGAGGCTTGGGAAGCTTCAACTTCTACGCCGTCCCCGTTGGCACTGCCAAGAGGGCAGCGGACGGCACGGTGGCTGTCCATGTCACCGACTTCGTCACCTACGTAATGGACTCTTTCGACTTTGAAGGCCTTCAGCCTCTCGGCTTCTTTGCCCTTCCGGACAGCATTTCAAAGACACCGTTTGATGGAGGCTGGCCTATAACGAACGGAACTTATGGGGACTGGCGCAATGGCGCAGAGGCAAAGGGCAAGGGCGGCGACTTCCTGCTAGTGACCGATGCGAAAACGGTGCACACCCCCGTGGTGTTTGCATTCACGGAGAAGCCGACCATATCCGGGACCTGGCGTAGCACAGATGCAAACGGAAGATTCTCATTGGCAATCAAGGGAGACTCAGCCGAATGGACCGAGACCGGCCCCGAGACCGGGTTGGTCTACAAGAAGACCCTCCCAGTGGTTCAGCAGGGACCTGAATGGCGCATCGAACGACCCAACAACGATTTGGCCGTCCTGCGGATGCTCGGATTCCAGGATGCAGCTCTACAGCAGGCCATCTTGGCCCGCGACCCGCACCCGTCATTTCTCGTCCTTCGCCTACAGGGGCCAATCCTCGCCACGAAGTGGTCAGGCATGCGTGTCAAGAAAACGCCACAGGGGACTTTCCAGAGTCTTGTCCAGCCCGAAGATCCGGCATACCCGCCCGGCGACTATCTCTTCACGCGGGTCTAGCATCGATACATCTTGAGGCTGCCTGTAGGCTGCGACAGGGAGCGGCGCGACGGGCGCATAGTCGAGGCGAACGGCCCGTGGCGCGGCCTTGACTCGCCTAACTGTTCCTCACGCGAGGACACTCTTACGAGGGGTGCTTCATACCGGACCATCAGGGATGTCAGCACCCCTGGCCGGGTCCAGTAGCCGCGAGCGGCAGCTTCTTGGATGCGAAAAGCGCGGGGCCGAGCGTTGGCCGTCGGGCAGGTCTCCGGAGCGCCGAGGGGCAGCTGAGGGTCGAGGATTACTGTAGGGAGCGGGCGTTCATCCCGCAGGAAAGGAGTCGGTCAAGACCGCCGCGCGCTCTTTGAAGTACCAATGATCGGTCCGAAGGGTGCAGCGGTCACCGGGCTCGCGGAGATGTGTAAGACCGCTTCTAGTCTTTGCAGTCGTTCAACGTTTGTCCCCGATGGGCAGCTCGCAGTCTCAAGCAGTCGATGACTCCCGAGCGACGGTTACACAGCGGTTGTGGTCGGTCGCCTCCAGCCATCGACGGGCCGCATTCCGTCTGAATGCGGACGCTGCAGCGTTCCAGAAGTAGCCGAACGATCGGCCAAGCGACGCGACACGCAGGAACGCTCGTTGACGCACTGCGCCTCCGGTGGATCGGGTCGGGTCGGACTTCTGCTGTGCACCTGCACGAACTCGCGCAATCGATCCAAATCGGAACTGTCTGAAAACCGCCCGCGCACTAGAAGGCGGTCGCACAGCCCTCGATGGATGGCTCAGCCGCACAGCGCGTTCGCGGCGCGCTTCAGATCCACTGACTTTACTAACCCATAGACACCCGGTCAGCACTCACACACAGTCGAGGACTTTGGGCGTCCCGGCATGAAGGCCTTTTTTCAACGTCGCCATGCCCGCCAGCGGCATTCAATCCCAGCGCCACTCGCACTACGGGTACAGCACGTGTGGCGCAGCGGTGCCTTGGTGCCGCTTATGCGCTTGCAGGCTCGATGTGTCGAGGGCATACGTGCGCAGGAGCCATCGGGACTGGCCGCCGACGTCGTCGCCAACCTCACCGCGTCCATGCAAGGCCAACCGGTTGCTGACAATGAGTAAATCGCCTGGCTGAACGACCACCGGCTTCGCACTGGCATTGCAGGCGGCCTCCAGCTTGTTCGAAGCCTGCTCGGCGGGGCCGCCAGTAACCGTCGGCACGACATTACTATGGCTGTACCGCACGTAGGTGCCTCCGCTTGAATCCTTCAGCACCGGGGCGTCGATCACGACGTGCTCCTTGCCCAGAGTTCGCTTTGTCCCTTGCCTGAAGGTCCTCTGCGCACGGATGGAGAACTGGGGCTTCTTGAGCTCGTCCACGTCCGCCGACGACAGCTGTGCCAGCACATCCTTGGTTGGCATCAACCTCGTCGGCACGCCCTTCGGATTGCGCAGCCCGATTAGCGTCACGAGGTCGGGAGACGGGGCGATGCGGCCATCATCGGGGTCGTCGTCCCCGTTGAAGGGGAAACTCACTGCGTCGGTATGCCCACGCATTCCGCCTTTCGACTTTTCCGCGACAGCACCAGTTCCGGGCATCGCGACGAGGTTGACGAACAGGTTGCCTTCATTTTCGGAGCCGTAAGAGACCGTCTCCAGTCGCAGCAGGCCATGCACGGCGAGTGCCGCAGCCTGTCCCGCCACCGCGCCATCCGCAATCGGCACCGGGGTGAATACTTCTGGCGTATCGACCAGCAGCGCGGTTGCATCGAACACGCTCGGAAGATGGCAGTACGGCGCGCTCAACACGAAGACCCGAGCAGCTGCGGCGCTCTGTCCTTTGCCAGCCAGAAGCGCCTCCACGGTCAGGCCCAAGGCCGCGCTGAGGCCGGCAGGCGCCAACAACTCCGCCCGCCGCTGTGCAGGCGGCGTCGATTGCATCCATTGGTCCACGGCAGCTTTGACGGCCGCAGCGAGGTCGGTCTCCGTCATGAGCTCCTCCGGGGTTGCTATATTGTTGATACATGCCTACACTGTTGTCAAGGGGCGGGTGTTCGCCCATCTTCGCCATGGAGGCCGCCAATGAATCCCGCTCTTGACCCGATGGGGACCGCAGAGGCAAGAGCGATGCTTGACCAACTTCCGGGGCTCTACTTCGAAGTTCTAAAGAGCACTCACATCGAGCAAGCCACCGAGGTAGGCGTCCAATGCTCGTTCGAGCTTCCGGTACTTGGAAAGCGGACTGCGACTGCGCCTACGGCGCTTCAAGCAATTCGTGCTGTGCTTCTGGAACTCACCGATGTGCTAACGAGGACACCGACCGGAGAGTGGCCCGACGCATGGCGCAACCCTGCCTTGTCGCACTCCTCGGCGCCTGAACGCATCCCCTCTCTTGAGGATGCAAAGGCCGAGCGATTCAAAGGCAAAGCCCGACAGTGGACGATCGGAGTCACCATGCCATTGGGGCTGAAGACATCCGTACAGGACATCGCTGACTTGCATCAAGCGAGCTTTGCGGAAGTCGCTCGGCAGCTCGCAGGAGTCGGGTTCGAGGACTTTGATGAGCGGTCGTATTCGGAGAGTTCCAAGGAACTGCTCTCTCTGTTGTCGTCCGAAGTTCGGCGGTGGCAACCTTCGGAGACCGAGCAAGTAATGGTGCGTGTCGAACCCGAATTAGGAGTTCGTCTGCGCTCCGCTGCCAAGGAATATCGACGCTCCGCGTCTGAGTTTGGAGCTATGTGCTTGGCACATGGCCTTGTCCTGCAGACTCAATTCGCCGATATTGAACAGAGAGTTGCTGTGTATCGCGGCCCAGCCGTTCGGAAGCTTGCACCTAAAGTTGGTGTGGGAGCGTACGCCGCTGCTTTGCTCTCTGGGGTCCTGGCGGGTTCCATCCGTGCACCCAAGAAGCTATTGGGGCGACTCGCCGAGGTTCTTGAGGCCTCGGAGCAGGCACTGACCGCATTCTTTGAGGGGACCTTCGCAGGGCGCCGCGTCCCGGCTTTCAAAGCCGAGAAAGGCAAACCTCAAGTTTCCGCCGCGGCGACTTCGTGGGAGGAGGCCGTGAAGTCACTCAAGCTTCCGGCAGACCAGACCAAAGAACTCCTCCAACTTGATGAGTAGGGCGTATGAACCCTTTTCAACGTGCTCGAGACGAAGCCAGGGCAACGCGCGAGAAGCTGGCGCCAGGGAAAAGCGACGACGCAATATCGGCGAAAGACCTTCTGACAGCCGTTGAAGATGCGCTCACTCTTGCCATCGAGCCCGTTGAGCCAAGCTACCCCGACTTGGGGCAAGGCAGCGCTGTTCTGCAGCGGGAGCAGAGGTTTATCTACGTCAGCAAGGAAATCCCCAAGTGGAGCGACAAGTTCTGTGGACTTGTCGCGCACGAGCTTGGGCACTGGTTCCTCGACGCAACCAAAGCTCCCACAACAGTCGCGCACCTGAAGACACTGTTCGGAAGTGATGGTTCTCCTGCCGTCATGAAGGTGGAGGCCTATGGCGCCCGCGAGAGGCAGGAACTCCAGGCCAACGTCTACGCAAGAGAACTGCTTCTTCCGCGTGACCTCGCACGCCGCCTAGCAAACAAAGGCAAAGGACCAGATAACGTCGCGAAACAGCTCGGAATTCCGTTGGAATTCGCACGGCAGCAAATGCTAGACGCGCTCCTTCTGCCTGATGCCGAATCCAGTGTCAGCGAGCTCAAGCCCCCAAGTCCCGATCAGCTAGCCGCCGCTCGAGCCGAGGAGCGTGCAGCCAACGTGGTCGCCGGTCCGGGGACGGGAAAGACGTCGACGCTCATTCATCGCGTCAAGTACCTAGTCGAAGAAAAGAAGGTCGACCCAAGCAAGATTCTGGTCCTGACGTTCACGAACAAGGCCGCATTCGAGCTCGTAGAACGCCTTCGGGGTGCTGGTAT
>NZ_JBFUGW010000045.1:0-30756 GCF_056402735.1 Rhizobacter sp. P3_C12 | reverse complement strand
CCGCAACGGCCTCGCGCGCAGGGCTGCGGTCAGCCGCGCATCCATGCCTGCCGCAGGGACTGCGCGGCGACGGCGGCCTTGTTGTTCTCGGCGGCGGCGCCTGCCGGCGACAACGCCACGGCGCCGCTGTCAGGCAGCGCGGCGGCCACGAGCGGCAGGTGCAGCAGGCGCTGGTCGCGCGACACCAGCAGCGTGGCCCGGCCGTCGTCCGGCAGCAGGCGCAGCAGGTCGTCGAGCCGGCGCAGCCGCCAGTCGTCGACGCCGAGCAGTTCGTCGCCGGCCGACAGCCCGGCCGCTTCGGCGGCCCCGCCGCGCAGCACGTGGCTCACCTTGATGCCGGTCAGCGCACTCTCCGCCACCCGCAGGCCCAGCCGCTGGGCCATCGTCGGCGCCTGCTGCGACCAGGTCACGCCGGCGCGCTGCAGCAGCTCCTTCAGCGGCAGCTCGCCGGTGCCGTGCACCCAGGCCTGCAGCTCGGCCGCCATCGAGCGGCCGCCCACCTCGTGCAGCACCGCGGCGATGTCGTCCTGCGAGATCGGCCCGCCGTCGCTGCGCGCCCACAGGCCGCGCATCACGTCGTCCAGCGAGCCCTGGCCGCGCGTGCGCAGCGTCAGGTCGAGCGCGAGCGCCACCAGCGAGCCCTTGGTGTAGTAGCTGATCGTCGCGTTCGGCGTGTTCTCGTCGCCGCGGTAGTACTTGACCCAGGCATCGAAGCTCGATTGCGCGACGCTCTGCACCTGCCGGCCCGGCGCGGCCAGCACGCCGGTCACCGTCTTCGCGAGCAGCTTCAGGTAGCGCGGCTCGTCGACCAGGCCGGCGCGCAGCAGCAGCAGGTCGTCGTAGTACGAGGTGAAGCCCTCGAAGAACCACAGCAGTTCGGTGTAGTTCTCCTGCGTGTAGTCGTAGCGCGCGAACTCGGCCGGGCGCAGGCGCTTGACGTTCCAGGTGTGGAAATACTCGTGGCTGATCAGCCCGAGCAGCGTCACGTAGCCATCGCTCAGGTCGGTCTTCAGCTCGGCCTTCGGCTCCGCCGGCGGCCTGGCGCCCGGCCGCGCGCGCTGCGGCAGGTCGCGCCGGGCCGCGATCAGCGCGGTGCTGGCCCGGTGCTCCAGCCCGCCGTAGCCGTCGTCCACCGCGTTCAGCATGAACACGTAGCGCTTGAAGTGAGGCTTCTTGCGGCCGTGCCAGAACGCGATCTCGGCCTCGCAGATGCGACGCGCATCGGCCAGCAGGCGCTCGCCGTCGAAATCGGGCAGCGCGCCGGCCACGATGAACTCGTGCGGCACGCCGGCCGCCTTGAACTCGCCGCGCCAGAAGTCGCCCAGCTCGACCGGGTGGTCGACCAGTTCGTCGTAGTCGGCCGCCTGGTACAGGCCCTGGCCGCGCGCATCGGTCTTGACCGCCGGCAGCGCGGTGCCCACGCGCCAGCCCTTCGGCAGGCCGCGCATCTCGACCGCCTGCGGCTCGGCCTCGCGCCCTTCGACGCGCAGGAAGACGCTGGTGCCGTTGTAGAAGCCGCGCTGCGCATCGAGGAAGGCGGTGCGCACCGAGGTGTCGAACGCGTAGACGAGGTAGCTGACGGTCAGCGCGCCGCGGCCGTCGCAGGCGGCCAGCCAGGTGGCCTTGTCGAGCTGCTGCAGCGCGATCTCGCGCGAGCCCTGGCGGGCCTGCAGCTGCGACAGGTGGCGCGCGAACTCGCGCACCAGGTAGCTGCCGGGGATCCACGCTGGCAGGCTCAGGCGCTGCTGCGCGGCCGGCTGCGGCACGGTGAGCGTCACGCGGAACTGGTGCGCGTGCACATCGGCGATCTCGATGCGGTGGGAAATCATGGGATCAGGAAGGCCGCTCGGGGGGCGGCCATGCGCTCATGCAGGGGTTTTCTGCGGGCGCCATTGTCACCGCAGGGCGGCTGCCCTGCTCGACCGCGTCACTTGACGGCGGTGGTGGCGGCGCTGCTCACGAGCAGCTGCTTCTCGATCTGCTCGAGCGGCATCGCACCGGGGAAGCGCGTGCCGTCGGCGAACACCAGCGCCGGCGTGCCGTTGATGCGGTATTTCTTGCCCATCGCGACGTTGCGATCGAGCGGCGTCTCGCAGCTGCCCATCGAACGCGGCGGCGGCTCGCTGCGCAGCATCCAGCCCAGCCACACCTTGCTCGGCTCCTTCGCGCACCAGATGTCGCGCGACTTCTGCGGCGAATCGCCGCCCAGGATCGGGTACAGGAAGGTGTAGACGGTCACGTCCTTGATCTTCTGCAGGTCGGCCTCGAAGCGGCGGCAGTAGCCGCAGTTCGGGTCGGCGAAGACGGCGATGCGGCGCGCGCCGGTGCCGTTCTTCCAGACGATCGCGTCCTTCAGCGGCAGCTTGGCGAAATCGATCGCGGTCAGCTTGTTGATGCGCGCCTCGGTGAGGTTGGTGCGCGCCTTGGTGTCGATCAGCGACCCCTCGACCAGGTAGTTGCCCTGCTCGTCGGTGTAGAGGATTTCGGTGCCCATGCGCACTTCGTACAGGCCCGGGATCGGCGTCTTGGTGATCTCGTCGATCGGCGGCATGGCCAGGCGCTCGGCCAGGTTCTTGCGGATCTGCGCCTCGTCGGCATGGGCCGCCGGCGCCAGCAGCAGCGCGGCGATGAGGGGGGCCGCAAGGCAGGATCGGATCAACGGAAAGTTCAGCATGGCAATGCCTTCAGGTGTCGAGCGCCCGGGCGGTCAGCCAGCGCTTCAGCGGGGAGAGGTGGTTGACCAGAGTCATGCCGCGGTTGCGAAGTTCCCGCACCGCGGGTTGGTCCGTGGAAAACAACCGCCACAGGCCTCCGGTCAATTCTCCCATCGCCCGGGTGGGTGCGAGGCGTGAGCGTTCGTAACGGCGCAGCAGCTTGGCGTCTGATAGTTCACGCCACGGCTCCCGCGCTGCCAGCACCTGCGACAGCGCGGCCACGTCGGCCAGCCCGAGGTTCAATCCCTGGCCGGCCAAAGGGTGAACGACATGGGCCGCATCGCCCAGCAGCACCCAGCCGGGGCCGCACCAGGCGCTGGCGCGCGCCTGGATCAGCGGCCAGCCGGCGCGCGCCGACGCCAGGCTCAGCCGGCCGCAGGCGCCGCCGGTGGCGTCGTTCAAGGCCTGCTCGAAGGCCATGGCATCGAGTGCCAGCAGTTCCTGTGCACGCGCCTGCGGCAGCGACCAGACCAGCGCATGCGAGCAGCCCGCCTGCGGCAGGTCGAACGGCAGCAGCGCCAGGATGTCCGGCGCGCGGAACCATTGCCGGGCCACGTGGCGGTGCGGCTGGTCGGCGACCAGCCGCGCCGCGATCGCGACCTGGCCGTAGTCGTGGCGCTCGAAGCGCACGCCCAGCGCGGCCCGCGAGGCCGAGGCCTTGCCTTCGCACAGCGCCGTCAGCGGCGCCTGCACCTCGGTATCGGCATCGACGCCCGGCGCCAGCAGCTCGATGTGGGGCGAATAGCGCACCGCGGTGGCGAGCGCCTGCTCCAGCGCCGCCACGTCGGTGATGAAGGCCAGTTCGGCCACCTGCTGCTGCCAGGCCGAGAACTCGAGCGCCGCGCCGGCCGCATCGCCCTCGACACGCATCTCGTGCACCGCGGTCGCGGCCCCCGGCGGCAGCGCCTCCCAGACCTTCAGCGAGGCCAGCAGCGCGACCGAGCCGGGGTTCAGCGCGTAGGCGCGCACGTCTTCGCCGGCAGGCGGCGCGGCATCGGGCACCAGCGCGACTTTCAGCCCCTGCCGGGCCAGCGACAAGGCCAGCGCCTGGCCGACGATGCCGGCCCCTCGGACACACAGATCGAAGCGTTTCATGAGGTTTCATTGTAGGGACCGGCTCCACCCTGGCGCCCTTGAGGGCAGAATCGGTGCCCCCACGCTGCGCCCCTGCGGTCGACCGATTCGATGAAACCCTGGATCCGCAAACTCCTGCTGGCACTGGCCCTGCTGGTGCTGCTCTTCGGCGCCGTGCTCGTCTGGCTGGTGTCGACCTTCGACCCGAACGCCTACAAGGGCCTCGCGATCGACTGGATGAAAACCCACCGCGCCCGCACACTGGCGATCGACGGGCCGATCAAGCTGTCGGTGTTCCCGCGGCTGGCGGTGCAGCTGTCGGCCGTCAAGCTCAGCGAGAAAGGCCGCGCCGACGAGTTCGCGGCGCTCGACGAGGCCTCGCTGTCGGTCGCTGTGCTGCCGCTGCTGCGCCGGCAGCTGGTGGTCGACCACGTCAGCGCCCGCGGCCTGCGCCTGGTGTACCGGCGCGATGCGCAGGGCAAGACCAACATCGACGACCTGCTCGCCGGCGACGCGCCGCCGCCGGGCTCCCCGGCATCGCCGGCCAGCCAGGCCGCCGCCTCGGGCGCGCCGCTGCGCTTCGACGTCAGCAGCGTGCAGCTCGACGACCTGCGGCTGAGCCTGCGCGACGAGCGCGACCAGCTCTCCGGCGAGGTCACGCTGAACTCGCTGCACACCGGCCGGCTGGCCGACCAGGTGGAGTCGCCGGTCAAGCTGCAGGCCGAGCTGGCGATGAAGGCGCCGGCCGTCAAGGGCCGGCTGAGCGGCGAGACCAAGCTGACGCTGCTGCTCGCGCAGCAGGGCGTGAAGCTGCGCGACATGCAGCTCGGCTGGCAGGGCGATGCGTTCGGCGTGCAGGCGATGGACGTGAAGATCCAGGGCGCGCTCGGCTACGACGGCCAGCGCGGCACGCTCGACGCGCAGGACCTCGACCTCGGCCTCGGCGCGACGCTCGGTTCGCTGAAGCTGGCGGGCAGCCGGGTGCAGATCAAGCACTTCGCGTTCGACCCGGCGGCGCGCAACCTGTCGCTCAATGCGCTGCAGGTCAAGCTGGCCGGCACGCAGGGCGGCCAGCCGCTGTCGGCCACGCTCGACTGGCCCGAGCTGAACGTGAAGGGCGAGGCGCTGACCGGCAGCGCGCTGAGCGGCAAGCTGTCGCTCGAGGGCCCGACGGCGGTCGATGCGAGCTTCAAGTCGGCGGCGCCGGGCGGCAGCTTCGACATGGTCAAGGTGCCCGGTTTCGAGGCCACGTTCAAAGGCAGCATGAAGGGCACGGGACCTGGCAACACCGGCCAGCGCGAGCTGGCCGGCACGGTGCGCGCCGACCTGCAGCTGCAACCGGCCAAGAGTGCCTTCGCGCTCGACGCGCTGGCCGCCCAGCTGAAGATCCAGGAACCGTCGCTGCAGCCGCTGGTGCTGGACATGCGCGGCAAGGCCGACGCATCGCCGCAGGCGGCGCACTGGACGCTGGCCGGGCAGATCAACGCCAACCCGTTCCGCAGCGAAGGCGCCGTCACGCTGGCCGGCACGCCGATCACCGTGAAGGCGTCGGCCAACTTCGAGGCGCTGGACCTGAACCGGCTGCTGCCGCCGTCCAGCACGGCACCCGCCCCGGCGCCCGCCGCCACCGAGAAGCCGGCCGCCGACACCCCCGTCGACCTGTCGCCGCTGCGCGCGCTGCAGGGCGAATTCAGCCTGCGCATCGGCAGCTTCGCGTACCAGACCTACCGCGTCAGCGACGCCGCGCTCGATGCCTCGCTGCAGGGCGGCATGCTGCGCGTCAGCAAGCTGTACGGCAAGACCTGGGGCGGCGTGCTCGACGCGACCGCGTTCGCCGATGCGCGCGCAAGCCGCGTCGCGGTGAAGGCGACGGCCACCGGCGTCAACGTCAACACGCTGCTGAAGGATGTCGCGAAGAAGGACATCCTCGAAGGCACCGGCCGCGTGGTCGCCGACATCGAAACGGCCGGGCGCAGCGTCAACGAGATGAAGGCACGGCTGAAAGGCACCGCCGCGTTGCAGCTGCGTGATGGCGCGATCAAGGGCATCAACCTCGCGAAGAGCCTGCGCCAGGCCAAGGCGGCGCTGTCGATGAAGCAGGACAGCGCGCAGAAATCGAACGTGGCCGAGAAGACCGATTTCTCGGAGCTGACGGCCAGCTTCGTGATCACCGACGGCATCGCGCGCAACGCCGACCTCGATGCCAAGAGCCCGTTCCTGCGGCTCAACGGCTCGGGCATGGTCGACATCGGCCGCAGCCGCATCGACTACACCGCGCGTGCCACGGTCGCCAACACCACGAAGGGCCAGGACGGCGCCGACCTCGCGGCCCTGAAGGGCGTGACCGTGCCGGTGCTGCTGACCGGGCCGCTGGACGCGATCGACTGGAAGATCCAGTGGTCGCAGATCGCCGCCCAGGTGCTGAAGAGCGAAGTCACCGGCAAGGCCGAGGAGAAACTCAAGGAAAGCCTGCGCGGCAAGCTCGGCCTGCCGTCGGCGGCGAGCGGCGCGGCCTCGGGGCCGCAGCCGTCGACCAAGGACCAACTGAAAGACAAGCTGAAGGGGCTGTTCAAGTGAGCGAGCTGGCGGAAGGGGATGTGCAGGTGACGCTGCGCAGCGTGCACGTGTACCCGGTGAAGAGCTGTGCCGGCGTGGCGCTCGACGAATCGCTGCTGATCGAGACCGGGCTCGAGTTCGACCGCGCGTGGATGGTGGTCGATGCCGCCGGCCGCTTCGTGAGCCAGCGCGAACTGCCGCGCATGGCGCTGATCCGCACGACGCTGAAGCACACCGAGCTGGTGCTGCGCGCGCCCGGCATGCTGGCGCTGCACCTGGCGCTCGATGCGGTGGAGGCGCCGCGCCAGGTCACCGTGTGGAACGACACCGTCGCGGCCTACGACATGGGCGACCTGGCGGCGCAATGGTTCAGCGATTTCCTGGCGGTGCAGGGCAACGGCGACGTGAAGTTCCCGCTGCGCCTGGCGCGCTTCGACCCCGAGCAGAAGCGGCTGTCGAGCAAGCAGTGGAGCGGCGACATCGATGCCGAGAACGCATTCAGCGACGGCTTTCCGCTGCTGGTGGTCTCGCAGGCCTCGCTCGACGAGCTGAACGAGCGCCTCGCACGCAAGGACGTGGCCGCGGTGACGATGGCGCGCTTCCGGCCGAACCTGGTGCTCGACGGGCTGGACGCGCACGGCGAGGATTTCCTCGACGAGATCCGCTTCGACACGCCCGAGGGGCCGGTGCGGCTGCGCCTGGTCAAGCCCTGCCCACGCTGCCCGATCCCGAACGTCGACCCCGAGACCGGCGAGCCGGGGCACGAGCCGGGCGACACGCTGTCGACCTACCGCGCTGATGAGCGACTCGACGGCAAGATCACCTTCGGCATGAACGCGGTGATCGTCGAGGGCATCGAGTGCGGGCTGCGCAGCGGGCTGGCGGGCAGCGCGAGCATCCGTTTCTGAGCGGCGCCTGACGTGGCGCGCCTTCGCAACTGGCAGCTGTTCGCCGCCTGCGTGCTGACCTGGGGCACGACCTGGCATGCGATCACGTACCAGGTCGGCGTCACGACGCCGGAGTTCGGCGTCGCGTTGCGCTTCGCGCTGGCCAGCGCGGTGATCCTCGCGTTCGCCGCGGCGCGCGGCATCTCGCTGCGTTTCGCGCCGCGCCAGCACGTCTGGTTCGCGCTGCAGGGCATGTTCCTGTACGGCGTGTCGTACCTGTGCGTCTACCACGCCGAGCGGCTGCTGCCGTCGGGGCTGGTCGCGGTCAGCTACTCGGCCTCGCCGCTGATCACCGGGCTCGGCGCACGCTGGCTGTTCGGCGTCGCGGTCTCTCCGCGCTTCGTCGCCGGCGGCCTGCTCGGGCTGGCCGGCGTCGCCCTCGTCTTCTGGCCGGAGTTCGGCCAGGCGCGCGATGCGGCGGGCACCACCCTGGGCGCGCTGTTCACGGTCGGCGCGGTGCTGCTGTCGGGCGTCGGCAGTCTCGCAGCCAGCCGCAACGGCGCGCGCGGCCTGCCGTTCTGGCCGGCCCTCGGCTTCGGCATGCTGTACGGCGCGCTGTGCTGCTTCATCGCGGCGCTGGCCGGCGGGCAGCCGATGGCGCTGCCGGCCGTCGCGTCGTGGTGGATCGCGCTGCTGTACCTGTCGCTGGCCGGCTCGGTGCTGACCTTCGCCTGCTACCTGACACTGATGCAGCGCCTCGGGCCGGGCCCGGCCGGCAGCATCGGCGTGATGACGCCGCTGCTGGCGCTGGCCGTCTCGATGGCCTTCGAGCACTACCAGCCGGATGTGCTGACGGCTGTCGGCGCGGCGCTGGCGGTGGCCGGGAACGTGCTGATGCTGCGCCGCGGCACGCCGCCCGCGGCCCCGGCCGAAGCCACCCGGCTCAGGGGCGGCGCTCCGGCAGCGGAATGAACTCGGTCTCGCCGGGCACGCCGGCGAAGCGCTGGGCCGCCCAGTCGTCGGCGGCCTCGGCGATGCGGTCCTTGCGGCTGGAGACGAAGTTCCACCACATGAAGCGGTGGCCGAGCGGCTCGCCGCCGATCAGCATCACGCGCGCGCCCTGCGGCGCCTCGAGCACCGGCTCGGCGCCTTCGGGCAGCACGACCATCTCGCCCGGCGGCACCGCCTGGCCGTCGAGCGTGAACCCGTGGTCGATGCCGTACAGCGCCCGCTGCGGCGCCGCGGCCGGCACCTGCAGGCGGCCGCCCGGCGGCAGCGCCAGGTCGGCGTAGAGGGTGGGCGACAGCGTCGGGGTCGGCGAGACCACGTCGAACGCGCTGCCGATCAGCACGCGCACCGTGGTGCCGCCCACCGTCAGCGTGGGGATGGCCGCGGCCGCGGTGTGCGAGAAGCTCGGCGCGTCTTCCTCGTGCTCGGCCGGCAGCGCGGCCCACAGCTGCAGCCCATGGCTGCGGCGCACGACGTGGCGCAGGTCGTCGGGTGCGCGCTCGGAGTGGGTGATGCCGCGGCCGGCCGTCATCCAGTTGATGGCGCCGGGCTCGATGCGCTGCACGATGCCGGTGCTGTCGCGGTGCAGCATCGCGCCCTCGAACAGGTAGGTGACGGTGGCCAGGCCGATGTGCGGGTGCGGACGCACGTCGTGGTTGTCGCTCGGCTGGGCGGTGATGGGGCCGAAGTGGTCGAAGAACAGGAAGGGGCCGACCGATTGCTGCTGCGACGAGGGCAGCAGCCGGCGGACGGTGAAGCCGCCGCCGAGGTCCTTGGTGTGCGGGTTCAGGCGCAGGAGTTCGAGCATCGGAGGGTCCCTCGAAGGGGTCTGGAACGGGGTCGAGCGGGCAGTGTAGGCCGAGCGCTTAAAATTCGTCCCTCTCTCTCGACCTGCGAAAGCCCCCTCCATGAGCCTCAAATGCGGCATCGTGGGCCTGCCCAACGTCGGCAAGTCCACCCTTTTCAACGCGCTGACGAAAGCCGGCATCGCGGCCGAGAACTACCCGTTCTGCACGATCGAGCCGAACGTCGGCATCGTCGAGCTGCCCGACCCGCGCCTGCAGGCCTTGTCGGCGATCGTGAAGCCCGAACGCATCGTGCCGGCGATCGTCGAGTTCGTCGACATCGCCGGGCTGGTGGCCGGTGCGTCCAAGGGCGAGGGCCTGGGCAACCAGTTCCTGGCCCACATCCGCGAGACCGACGCGATCGTCAACGTGGTGCGCTGCTTCGATGACGAGAACGTGATCCACGTCGCCGGCAAGGTCGACCCGATCTCCGACATCGAGGTGATCCAGACCGAGCTGTGCCTGGCCGACCTGGCCACGGTCGAGAAGACGCTGCAGCGCTCGATCAAGGCGGCCAAGTCCGGCAACGACAAGGAAGCGGCCAAGCTGGTCGACGTGCTGCAGAAGTGCCAGGCCGCGCTGAACGAAGCGAAGCCGGTGCGCGGCATCGCGTTCAGCAAGGAAGAGCAGGTGATCCTGAAGCCGCTGTGCCTGATCACCGCGAAGCCGGCGATGTTCGTCGGCAACGTCGACGAGGGCGGCTTCGAGAACAACCCCTACCTCGACAAGCTGCGCGCCTATGCCGAGGGCCAGAAGGCGCCGGTGGTGGCGATCTGCGCGAAGACCGAGGCCGAGCTGGCCGACATGCCGGACGAAGACCGGCTGATGTTCCTGCAGGAGATGGGCCAGAGCGAGCCGGGCCTGAACCGGCTGATCCGCGCGGCGTTCGGCCTGCTCGGGCTGCAGACCTACTTCACCGCCGGCGTGAAGGAAGTGCGCGCCTGGACCATCCACATCGGCGACACCGCGCCGCAGGCGGCCGGCGTGATCCACACCGACTTCGAGCGCGGCTTCATCCGCGCGCAGACCATCGGCTTCGACGACTTCATCGCGTTCAAGGGCGAGCAGGGCGCGAAGGATGCCGGCAAGATGCGGGCGGAAGGCAAGGAGTACGTGGTGAAGGATGGAGACGTGATGAACTTCCTGTTCAACGTCTGAGTCGATCGGGTGGGATCCGGACGTCCCGTGCAGGAGATGCCATGAACCGTCGCGCGGTGGCCCCGAAAGGAGTTCTCACGGCAGCCGATCAGGACGAATCCGGTTGGCAATCTGCTGACGATCTGGCAGTTCGCATCGCAAGCATTCTGGAGGTCACGCGCGGCCAGGTCGTGCGTGCTGTCAACGCGGCGACGGTAACGGCCTACTGGCATATCGGTCATGAATTGGTCGAGGCCCTGCAGCAGGGTGCAGAGCGGGCGGCCTATGGCAAGTCCTTGATCGATCGCTTGGCCCGGCAACTGACCCAACGACATGGCAGGGGCTTCTCGGCGACCAACCTGGGGTACTTTCGCCAGTTCTACCTGGCCTACCCCGACAGAATTTCCCATCCACCGGGTGGCAAATCGGGTCCGTCACCTGTACCCACCGACATTCCCCACCCACCGGGTGGGGAATCCACCTTCCATCCCCATCTCAGCTGGTCGCACTACCGCGCCTTGATGCGAGTGCAGGACGGTGACGCCCGGGCGTTCTATGAAGCCGAGGCGGTGAAAGCCAATTGGTCGCGCCGGGACCTGGAACGGCAGATCAACACGCTGTACCACCAGCGCCTGCTGGCCAGCGCCGACCAGCCCGGCATGCTGCAGCAAAACCGACACGAGCCGAGCCAAACGCTACGCCCGATCGATGTGCTGAAGGACCCCTACGTGCTGGAGTTTCTCGACCTGCCCGACACGCAGCAGCTGCACGAGAGTCAACTCGAAGATGCCATCATCACGCGCCTTCAGCAGTTCCTGCTGGAGTTGGGGCGAGGATTTTCTTTCGTGGCACGCCAGAAGCGCGTGCGTTTCGCCGACAAGGACTTCTACGTCGACCTCGTCTTCTACAACTACCTTCTCAAATGCTTCGTGCTTGTCGACCTGAAGATCGGCGAACTCACGCACCAGGATATCGGCCAGATGGACGGCTATGTCCGCCTGTATGAAGAACAGCAGCGCGTCGCCGGGGACAACCCCACCATCGGATTGATCCTCTGCTCAGAAAAGAACGAGGCCGTGGCACGGTACTCCGTGCTGCATGAGAGTGAGCAACTGTTCGCATCGCGCTACCGCTTCACCCTGCCCAGTGAAGAAGAACTGCAACGTGAGTTGGAGCGCGAACGCGCACTGATCGAAGCCCAGACCGACAGCCAGCCCACCCCGGGCGCTTGACCACTGTCCTCCCGCAAAGGAGCCGCGTCGCGCCAACGCGAGATCAACGCTCTCGCCCTATTCCGCCCCCGCCTCCCACGGCCGCGTCTTCAACCACTTGCGCCACCAGCGCGGCCGCTGGCGCTGCGGCGCGAGCGTCGTCAGCTGGCGCAGCCGCGCCCCGCTGCCCGGGCGCATGCGGCCGAGGTGCGACACCAGCGCGTCCACCAGCGCCTGCGGCGTGTCGCGCCGGTCCTCCGGCAGGTGCGCCACCACCGCGTGCAGTTGCAGCGTCTCGGCGCCCGGCAGCTCGCCGGTGTAGTGCTGGGCCTGGTGGATGATGCGGTGCACGGTCATCAGCACCTCGCCGGGATTGGCCACGCCGTCGAGCAGCGCGACCACCCGCTGCTCGTTGAAGCGCACCACGACATCGGACGCGCGCATGCCCTGCTGCACCTGCCGGCCCGCCATCAGCAGCGCCTGCTCGGCGATCGAGGCCCCCTGGCGCAGCCGGATATCGCGCAGGTTGACGACCTCGAACATCACCACCGCGCTGCGGATGGCGTGCCGCTGGCTGCGGAACTTCATCTGCGCGAGCCGCGGCAGCAGCTCCTTCGGGCGCAGCAGGCCGGTCACCAGGTCGTATTGCGCGGCCTCGCGCAGCCGCGCCGACACCACGTCGTGGTCGCGCCGCAGCAGCGACATCGCATAGAGCAGCAGCGGCAGGTCGATCGCGCTCGCGAACAGCAGCCCGTATTGCGAGAACAGCCCGCTGGCCACCACGCCGAAGCCCTTCAGCAGCGGCAGTGCCGCCCCCGCCCCCAGCACGATCTGGCCAGCCGCCAGCCAGCGCACGTGCGGCAGCTGCCAGCGCAGCGAACGCACCAGCAGGCCGCCGCCCACCAGCATCGACAGCGCGCCGAACGAGCGCGTCAGGAACCAGCGCTCGGCCAGGTCGAGGAACGGGTAGGCCGCCGCCAGCAGCGCGGCCAGCACGATGCACAGCCACACCAGCGCCCGCTCGAGCGGGCCGATCACCGCCTGCGGCACCGCCGAGCGCAGGAACGCCAATCCGACCGCGCCGAGCAGCACCGGGCTCAGCATCAACAGCGCGGCGCTCAGCGCCGGCTCCTCGCCGACCAGCGTCTGGTGGACCTGGCCGCTCAGGCAGGCGAGCGTCAGGATCATCGCCACCAGGTAGGCGCTGCACCAGCCGAGCGCGCCGTCGCGGTGGACCATCGCCTGCACCACCACGTACAGCAAGGCCAGCAGCGCGAGCCCGAAGTACGCCCCGATGAAGAGCTGGGCCGTGCCCTGGCTTTCGAGCAGGTCGCGCGGGCTGCGGATCAGCGGCGCGCCGCCGAGCGTGGCGGGATGCTCCAGGCGCAGCAGGTAGGTGGTGGCGCGCTGCGCGTCGGCATGCAGCTGGAACACCGGCAGCGACGCGCGCACGGGCCATTGCGAGATGGGCGTCAGCACGCCGCTCGCCTGCGGCGCCCCGATGCGGGCCTCGGGCCCGACGCGGTACACCTCGGCGCGCATCAGCGTCGCGTGTGGCAGCTCGAGGAACCAGTCGGCTTCGTTGCCCGCCCCCACCTGCACGCTGAAGCGCACCCAGGTCACGGCCGGCCAGCGCGCACCGAACACCTCGTCGTCCGGCAGCGGCTGCCAGCCGCCGCTCTCGGCCAGCACCGCCGGGGCCGACGCCTGCCCGGTCGGGTCGACGCGGAACTCCGCCCCGTCGGCCAGGCTGCGGGCCGGGCCATGCACCGTCAGCTGCAGCGTCACCGCGGCGCACCAGGCGGGCAGCACGGCGAGCAGCAGCAACAGCAGGCGCAGGAATCGGGGGCAGCGGGGCGACAAGACGGGAGTCCGGTGGATCGGCGGTGGGTCGTGAGGGAGGGCGGCGCGCATTCTGGCGTCGATATCGTCGGGATTCGCCCGATGCAGCGCAAGCGAAACGGACTGTTACGCTCTGCCTTTCTCCCACCCAGCCGCCACCCGGCCGCCACCATGAGCCCCGTCACCGCCCCCAATCTCGCCCTCTCCCCGATCGTCGCCGGTGCCTGGCGCATGGCCGACTGGGGCTGGACCGCCGAACAGCGCCTGCACTGGATCGAGCACTGCATGGAGCTCGGCGTGACGAGCTTCGACCACGCCGACATCTACGGCGGCTACCGTGTCGAGACGCTGTTCGGCGAAGCGCTCGCGCTGAAGCCGATGCTGCGCCAGCACATGCAGCTGGTCAGCAAGTGCGGCATCCGGCTGGTCGGCGAGGCCCGGCCCGAGCACCGGGTGAAGCACTACGACACCTCGGCGGCGCACATCACGCGCAGCGTCGAGAACTCGCTGCGCGCGCTGCAGACCGACCACCTCGACCTGCTGCTGATCCACCGCCCCGATGCGCTGATGGACGCCGACGACGTGGCCGAGGCCTTCACCGCGCTGCGCCAGTCCGGCAAGGTGCGGGCCTTCGGGGTGTCGAACTTCGCGCCGGCGCAGTTCGAGCTGTTGAACAGCCGCATCGCGCTGGCCACCAACCAGGTCGAGCTGCACCCGCTGCACCTGTCCCCGCTGCACGACGGCACGCTGGACCAGTGCCAGCGGCTGCGCCTGCGGCCGATGATCTGGTCGCCTCTCGCCGGCGGTGCGCTGCTGACCGGCGGCGACGAACGCGCGCGCCGCGTGCAGGCCGCGCTGCAGGCGGTCGGGCAGCGCCACGGCGTCAGCGCCGCGACCGTCGCCTACGCCTGGCTGCTGCGCCACCCGACCCGCCCGCATCCGATGACCGGCTCGCACCGGCTGGAGGCGATCCGCGAGGCGCTGGCCGCACTGCAACTGAAGCTGGACGCCGAGTCCTGGACCGAAATCTGGCAGGCCGGCGCCGGCCACGAAGTGGCCTGACCGGCCGATCGAGGTGGTAGGCTCCCCGTGCCCCCACCTCGCCCCATCGATTCGATGACGCCAGCGACGCCCCGCCCCACGCCGCCCTGGCCGCTCGCGCTGGCGGGCACCGCCATCGCCTATGCGGTGGTCGGCTGGGCCGCGCTGCTGCTGGCGATCCCGCCGAGCCTCGCGTCGCCGCTGTACCCCTCCGCCGGCATCGCGCTGGCCTGCCTGCTGGCCTACGGCTGGCGGGTGCTGCCCGGGGTGCTGGTCGGCTCGTTCCTGGTCAACGCCGGCATCAGCATCGAGCAGGCGGGGTTCAGCCTCGCGGGCCTGGCGGTGCCGGCCGCGATCGCCGTCGGCGCCACGCTGCAGGCGGCGCTCGCCGCGGCCCTGGTGCAGCGCTTCGTGCACCGGCCGTTCACGTTGAGCGAGCCGCGCGACATCGCGCTCTTCTTCGGCCTCGGCGCGGTCGCCGCGAGCCTCGTCAGCTGCAGCGTCGCGACGCTCGCGCTGTGGCTGGCCGGCCGCGAGCCGATCGGCGAGCTGGCCTTCAACTGGTGGACCTGGTGGGCCGGCGATGCGCTGGGCGTGTTGATCGGCACGCCGATCGCGCTGACGCTGATCGGCCAGCCGCGCGACGAATGGGCCGCGCGGCGGCGCACCGTCGGCCTGACCCTCGGCATCGCCACGCTGCTGATGGCGCTCGGCGTGCGGCAGGTCGTGCAATGGGAAGACGCCCGCGTGCAGGCCGCGTTCGAGCGCGATGCGGTCCATGCGTCGTCCAACCTCGCCGCGCAGCTGCAGTACCCGCTGCATGCGCTGGAAGCATTGCGCGGCGTGATGATCTCGTCCGACGAGGTCTCGCGCGAGGAGATGCACCGCGCCGCCGCCGCCTGGCTCGAGGTCAGCGGCCATCTGCAGGCGCTCGGCTGGACCGAGCTGATGCCGCGCTCGCAGGTGCCGGCCTTCGAGGCCCGCGTGCGCGCGGCCGGCCTGCCCGGCTACCACGTGTTCGACCGCTTCGACTCCGGCTTCAAGCCGGCACCCGACGACACCGTGGCGGCGATCCGCTACATCGAGCCGCAGGCCCCGAACGCCGCGGCGCTGGGCGTCAACACCCGCTCGATCGCCGCGGCGCGCACGGCGATCGATTCGGCCGTGCGCACCGACCGGCCGGCCGCCAGCGCCGGCTTCCTGCTGACGCAGGACGGCGCCGGCACGCAGACCGGCGTCGTGATCTACCAGGCCGTCTACAACGGCATGCCGGCCACCGTCAGCGACCGCGTCGCGGCGGCGCGCGGCGTGGTGTTCGTGACGCTGCGCATGGACGATGCGCTGCGTTCGTTCCAGAGTTCGCTACCGCACTACCTCGACGTGTGCATCGTCGACACCGACCCGATCGCCGAGCGGCGGCGCCTGGCCGGCAGCACCGGCTGCGAGATGCTGTCGGCCGACCTGTCGCACGTGCGCTCGTTCGCGTTCGCCGGGCGGCAATGGGACCTGCGCGTCACCTCGACGCGCTCCGCGGTGCCGCACGTGCGCGAGCGCAATGCGCTGCTGTTCTCGCTGGTGGGCCTGCTCGCGACCTCGATGCTGGGCGCGCTGATGCTGACGGTGACCGGCCGCACGCGCCGCATCGAGGCCGCCGTCAACGACCGCACCGCGGCGCTGCAGCGCGAGATCGCCGAACGCCAGCGCACCGAGTCCGACCTGCGCGAGAGCGAGCAGCGCTTCCGCAACATCCTGAACCACGTGCCGATCGGCGTCGTCTACACCGACCTGCACGGCAACGTGAAGCAGGTGAATCCGCAGTACTGCGACCTGACCGCCTACGGCGCCGAGGCGCTGGTCGACATGAACGTCGCCGCGCTCACGCACCCCGACGACCGCGCGCAGGACCTCGAGATGACGAGCCAGCTGCTGCGCGGCGAGATCCCGATGTACCGGCGCCAGGGCCGCTACGTCACGCGCGACGGGCGCCAGGTGTGGGTGCAGACCATCGTCACGCTGCTGCGCGACATGCAGGGCCAGCCGCGGCGCATCGTCGGCGTGGTCGAGGACATCACCGAGCACCTGCGGCTGGCCGAGGCCGAGCGGGCGCGCGAGCTGGCCGAGGCGGCGAACCGCGCGAAGAGCGATTTCCTGTCGCGCATGAGCCATGAACTGCGCACGCCGCTGAACGCGATGCTCGGCTTCGCGCAGCTGCTCGAGCTGGACCAGAACCACCCGCTGCCGATCGCACAGCGGCCCTGGGTGACGCAGATCCAGAGCGCCGGCTGGCACCTGCTGGACATGATCAACGACGTGCTCGACCTGTCGCGCATCGAATCGGGCACGCTGAACCTGCAGTCCGATGCGCTCGACCTGCACGAGGCGGTGGCCGCGGCGCTGTCGCTGGTCGAGCAGGACGCGCGCCGCCGCGGCATCACGATCACGCAGGAGCTGGCCGACAACGCCGCGCGCGTCACCGGCGACGCCACGCGCGTGAAGCAGATCCTGATCAACCTGCTGAGCAACGCGGTGAAGTACAACACCGAGGGCGGGCGCATCCACGTCGCGTCGCGACGCGGCAGTGCCGGCGGTGGTGGTGGAGGTCATCGCGATTGCGTCGAGATCACCATCACCGACACCGGCCTGGGCATGACGCCGCAGCAGCTGTCGCAGCTGTTCCAGCCGTTCAACCGGCTCGGGCGCGAGCGCTCGTCGCTGGAAGGCACCGGCATCGGCCTCGTGATCAGCCAGCGGCTGGCCGAGCTGATGGGCGGCTCGGTGCGCGCGCGCAGCACCGCCGGCGAGGGCTCGTCGTTCATCCTGACGCTGCCGCGTGCCAGCCCTGCCGAGAGCACGCCGGCCGGGCTGGACGAGATCGCGCCCGAGACCGGCAGCTACCACCAGCGCGTCGTCCACTACGTCGAGGACAACGAGACCAACGTCGAGGTGATGCGCGGCATCCTGGCGCGCCGGCCGCAGGTGCAGTTCGACGTCTCGGTGACCGGGCTGGACGGGCTGGCGGCGATCCGCGCGCGCCGGCCCGACCTGATCCTGCTCGACATGCACCTGCCCGACATCGACGGCATGGAGCTGCTGCGCCACCTGAAGGCCGACCCGGGCACCGCGAGCATCCCGGTGGTGGTGGTGTCGGCCGATGCACTGGGCAGCCAGATCGAGACCGCGATGGCCGCCGGCGCCCGGCAGTACCTGACCAAGCCGGTCAGCGTGAGCCAGCTGCTCGGCGTCGTCGATGCGGTGCTGGACGACGTCGAGACGAGGTTTGGCTAGGGCCGAGCGCCGGGCCGCCCCAAGCCGGCCCGCATCCCCTCGGGGGATCGCTCGACGTACTCGTCGAGCGAGGGGTTGTCAGTACCCTTGCGCGAGGCCAGTATTGCGGCGCGGATCATTGGCGCCATAGAACCGGTTCTTGCCGATCGGCTTGCCACCCAGCGACGGGGCACCCACCAGGATCGCCGCCACATGGTTGGCCGGCTGCGGGTTGCCGAGCTTGTGCCCCATGTCGGTCAGGATCTTGCGCGTGTCGGGGCTCAGCGCGTTGACCTCGACGTTGGTCGCCTCCGGCAGCCACTGCTGGTGGAAGCGCGGCGCATCGACCGCCTCCTGCACGTTCATCCCGTAGTCGACGACGTTCAGGATCGTGTGCACCACCACCGTGATGATGCGGCTGCCGCCGGGCGTGCCGGTCACCATCACCGGCTTGCCGTCGCGCGACATGATGGTCGGGCTCATCGAACTCAGCGGGCGCTTGCCCGGGGCGATCGCGTTCGCCTCGCCCTGCACCAGGCCGTACATGTTCGGCACGCCGATCTTCGCGGTGAAGTCGTCCATCTCGTCGTTCAGGATCACGCCGGTCTTCGCCGCAGTGACCTTGGCGCCGAACCAGTCGTTCAGCGTGTAGGTCACGGCCACCGCATTGCCCTCCTTGTCGACGATCGAGTAGTGCGTGGTGTTGCTGCCCTCGTGCGGCTCGACGCCGGGCTTGATGTCCTTCGACACGCCGGCCTTGGCCGGATCGATCACGCCGCGGATCTTCTCGGCATAGCCCTTGTCGAGCAGCCGGTCGAGCGGGTTCTTGACGAAGTCCGGGTCGCCCAGGTAGCTGTTGCGGTCGACATAGGCATGGCGCATCGCCTCGATCTGGTAGTGCACCGACTGCGCCGAGCGGTAGCCCAGGTCCTTCAGCGGATAGCCTTCGAGCACGTTCAGGATCTCGCAGATCACGACCCCGCCCGAGCTCGGCGGCGGCGCCGAGACGATGCGGTAGCCGCGGTAGTCGCACTCGACCGGTGCGAGTTCGCGGGTCTTGTACTGGTCGAGGTCGGCCTGCGTGAGGATGCCCTTGCCGGCCAGGCTGGAGGCGACGATGGCCGCCCCCACCGAGCCCTTGTAGAAGCCGTCCTCGCCCTTCTGCGAGATCAGGCGCAGCGTCTTCGCGAGGTCCTTCTGCACCAGGCGCTGGCCCGGCTGGAACGGCTGGCCCTTGTTCAGGAAGATCGCGCCCGAGGCCGGGTCCTTGCGGAAATCCTCGGTCGACGTGAGCAGCATGTCGACATCGCCTTGGTCCAGCACGAAGCCCTTGTCGGCGAAACCGATCGCCGGTGCGATCAGCTGCGCCCGCTTCATCGTGCCGTACTTCGCGCGTGCCAGCTCCAGCCCCGACACCGTGCCGGGCACGCCGACCGCCAGGTGGCCGGTGGTGCTCAGGCCCTTGATCACGTTGCCGCTCGCGTCGAGGTACATGTTCGGCGTCGCGGCGAGCGGCGCCTTCTCGCGGAAGTCGAGGAAGGTCTTGCGGCCGTCGGCCAGCTGGATCGTCATGAAGCCGCCGCCGCCCAGGTTGCCGGCCGCCGGGTAGACCACCGCCAGCGCATAGCCGACCGCGACCGCCGCATCGACCGCGTTGCCGCCCTTCTTCAGCACGTCCACACCCACCTGCGTCGCGTAATGCTGCGCGGTGACGACCATGCCGTTCTCGGCGGCGGCCGGTGCGATCGACGCGGCATGCACCGTCCAGCAACACACTGTTGCGGCGGATACCACGAAACTCTTCAGCAGACGACGGGTCTTCATCGTGACGTTCTCCTCGGAGGTACCGAATGGCACCAGTGGTTGGAATTCGGCAGGATAGTCGCAAAGCCTTGCCGCCAATGGGGATAGGCACAAGATTTGCCGACGTTTTGTTGCAAGTATTCGCTCACATTAGCCCTCTGACGGATGGACGGCCCGGCACCATCAGCACTCTCGGAAGTCGAGTGCTAATATCAAGGGAACGAAAGGAATTTCAGCATGTCTGATGCTTCCATGAGCCTCACCAAGACCCTGTCCCCCGATACCGCCCTGACGCTGCGCGACCCGTTCGCGATGGTGCCCTCGCTGGGCAACCTCGATGCGTACATGTCGGCGATCAATCGCATCCCGCTGCTGACGCACGAAGAAGAAGTGTCGTTCGCGCGCCGGCTGCGCGAGCACGGCGATGTCGAAGCCGCCGGAAAGCTGGTGCTGTCGCACTTGCGCCTGGTGGCGTCGATCTCCCGCCAGTACCTCGGCTACGGCCTGCCGCACGGCGACCTGATCCAGGAAGGCAACGTCGGCCTGATGAAGGCCGTCAAGCGATTCGACCCGGATCAGGGCGTGCGCCTGGTCAGCTACGCGATGCACTGGATCAAGGCGGAGATCCACGAGTACATCCTGAAGAACTGGCGCATGGTGAAGGTCGCGACGACCAAGGCCCAGCGCAAGCTGTTCTTCAACCTGCGCTCGATGAAGCAGAGCATGAAGGAAGACGCCGCCGACGGCTCGACGCACCGTGCCACGCTGACGCAGGCCGAGATCGACCGCGTCGCGCAGCAGCTGAACGTCAAGCGCGAGGAAGTGCTCGAGATGGAGACCCGCCTGTCCGGCGGCGACATCGCCCTCGAACCGCAAGGCGACGACAGCGAGGAAAGCTACGCGCCGATCGCCTACCTGGCCGACGACAGCAGCGAGCCGACCCGCGTGATCGAGGCACAGCGCCGCGACTGGCTGGCCGGCGACGGCATCGCGCAGGCGCTCGACGCGCTCGACGCACGCAGCCGCCGCATCGTCGAGGAGCGCTGGCTGAAGGTGAACGACGACAGCTCGGGCGGCATGACGCTGCACGACCTGGCCGGCGAGTACGGCGTCAGCGCCGAGCGCATCCGCCAGATCGAGGTCGCCGCGATGAAGAAGATGCGCAAGGCGCTGACCGAAGCGGCCTGACCCCCGCCCACACCGCGCGGCGGACAGCAGAAAGGGCCCCTCGGGGCCCTTTTTCCTTGCTGCATGCGCCCGCTGTTCAGGTGCTGGCCAGCAAGGCTTGCAGATCCGACTTCAGCGCCTCGCTGCCGCTGCCGTAGCGCGTGAACAGCCGCAGCTTGCCGCTGGTGTCGAACACGTACGAGCCGGCGGTGTGGTCCATCGTGTAGCTGCCCTCGGTCTTGCCGGGCACCTTGGCGTAGAACACCTTGAACGACTTGGCGACCGCCGCCGTCTGCTCGGCCGTGCCGCGCAGCGCGACAAAGCTCGGGTCGAAGCTGCCCATGTACGCCTTCAGGATCTCCGGCGTGTCGCGCTCCGGGTCGATCGTGATGAACACACCCTGCACCTTGTCGCCGTCGGCACCGAGCGCCTTCTTGACCTGCGCCAGCTCGGCCATCGTGGTCGGGCAGACATCGGGGCACTGCGTGTAGCCGAAGAACACGACCGTCAGCTTGCCCTTGAAATCGGCCAGCGTGCGCGTCTTGCCGTTCTGGTCGGGCAGCGACAGGCCGCTGCCGTAGTCGGCACCGGTGATGTCGACCGCCTTGAAGGCCGGCGTCGACGACGCCAGCTGCGGCAGCTTGTCGCAGCCGGCCAGCAGGGCGGCCGCGGTGAGCAGGGGCGCGAACAGGAACGCGGTGGCAAGGGATCGGCGGTGCATCATCACAGCAGGGGGCTCAGGTAGTGGTCCACCAGCAGCGCGGCGAACAGCAGCGACAGGTGCCAGATCGAGAACAGGAAGGTGCGGCGCGCGAGCGCATCGGAGTACGAGCGCCACAGCTTCCACGCGTAGCCGGTGAACATCGCGCCCAGCACCACGGCCGCGGCCAGGTAGATCCAGCCGCTCATGCCGAACACGAACGGCAGCAGCGTCGCGGCGAACAGCACGAAGGTGTACAGCAGCACCTGCAGCCGCGTGAACTCGTTGCCGTGCGTGACCGGCAGCATCGGCAGGCCGGCCTTGCGGTAGTCCTCGACGCGGTACAGCGCCAGCGCCCAGAAGTGCGGCGGCGTCCACAGGAAGATGATCAGGCACAGCATCAGCGCCTCGGGGCCTACGTCGCCGCGCATCGCGGCCCAGCCCAGCACCGGCGGCATCGCGCCCGACGCGCCGCCGATCACGATGTTCTGCGGCGTCAGCGGCTTCAGCACCACGGTGTAGATCACCGCATAGCCGATGAAGGTGGCGAAGGTCAGCCACATCGTCAGCGGGTTCACGAACAGGTAGAGGACGGCACTGCCGATGGCGCACAGCACGCCCGAGAACAGCAGCGTCTGCGTGTTGGTCAGCTCGCCCTTGGCGGTCGGCCGCCACGCGGTGCGGGCCATCTTCGCATCGATGTGCTGCTCGACCAGGCAGTTGAACGCCGCCGCGGCGGCGGCCACCAGCCAGATGCCTGCCGTGCCTGCCAATGCGGGCTTCCAGTCCGGCAGTCCCGGCACCGCGAGCAGCATGCCGATGACGGCGCAGAACACGATCAGCTGCACCACGCGCGGCTTGGTCAGCGCGTAGAACTGCCGCCAGCGCGGCGGATGCGCGACGCGGGTGTCCGTGGCGGCAGGGGGAGTCAAGGTGTTGGACATGGGCAGCGAACCGCTGATTTTACGAGGCGTGCCGCCAGGCCGCAGCCGCGGGAGAACGCCGCCCGACGGACAAAACGTCCACATGCGCACGCGCGAGCAGCGCCGCCAGCAGCGTGAGCAGCGCCGCGGCGCCGCCGGTGTGGGCCAATGCCGCCACCAGCGGCCAGCCGAGCACCACGTTGCCGAGCCCGCTGGCCAGCTGCCAGGCCGCGACCGCCGCGAAGCGCAGCGCCCAGCGGCGCAGCGCCGGCTCGCCGCTCGCGTGCAGGCGCCAGGCGAGCAGCAGCAGCGCCGACAGCGTGACGAACGCGCCGATGCGGTGCACCACGTGGATCGCCGTCAGCGCGGCGAACGGCAGGAAGCCGCCGTCCTTGCCGGCACCCAGCTCGCGCCAGACCGCGAAGCCGTGCTCGAAATCCATCGCCGGCCACCACGCGCCCTGGCAGGTCGGGAAATCGGTGCAGGCGAGCACCGCGTAGTTCGTGCTGACCCAGCCGCCCAGCGTCACCTGGGCGAGCGCGATCGCGAGCACCGCCCACACCGCGCGGCGCAGCGACGCCGGCATCGCGAGCGGCGGCCGGTGGTCATCGGCCTGGGCCTGCGCCTGCACCGCGAGCAGCATCAGCAGCACGAGGCCGCCGAGCAGGTGCAGCGTGACGATGGCCGGGAACAGCTTCATCGTGACGGTCAGCGCGCCGAACGCGCCTTGCACGCAGAAGCAGGCCAGCGTGATCGTCGCCCACCACGGCGACAGCCCGTGCACGTCCCGCGGCCCGCGCAGGCGCTGCCACCAGGCGGCCGCCGCGATCGCGACGGCCAGCACGCCGAGCCCGCTCGCAAGGTAGCGGTGCACCATCTCGACCCAGGCCTTGCCGTGCGTCACCGGCCCGCCGGGCAGCGCGGTCTGCGCTGCCTCGATGTGGCCCTGCGCGCCCAGCGGGCTCGCGTTGCCGTAGCAGCCGGGCCAGTCGGGGCAGCCGAGCCCGGAATCGCTGAGCCGCGTGTAGGCACCGAACAGCACCAGGTCGAAGGTGAGGAACAGCGTCATCACCGTCAGCGCGCGCAGCCGCGTCGCCGGGTGCGCGCGGCGGTGCCGCAGCGCGATCCACACCAGCGGGCCGGTCGCGAGCAGCACCGCCACCAGGGCCATCGTGGCCAGCGGGCTCAGGTCGTAGGACGCCACCGCGCTCATCTCAACGCGCCGGGCGTCCGGGCTGGTCCCACGAGGCCGATGCGCGCAACAGCTTCTCGATGTCGCGCTTCAGCCTGGCCGCATCGGGCTTCGGCGGCACCCGCATCATCCACAGCCCCATCGGATCGACGAGGTAGATGTGCTGCGACAGCGCCTGCCCCTCGGCCGGCGCGAGCCAGGCCGCGAGCCGCTCGCGCGAGACCCGCAGCACCGCGGCCGGCGTGCCGACCGAGATCGCCTGCATCACCTCCGGCCGCGGCGCGCCCGCGCCGGTGACGAGCCAGACCTTGTCGACGCGTTCCTTCTCGCGCCCGAGCGACTCGCGGATCTGCCGCTGCAGGTAGAGGTGGTCCTCGCAGGTCTTGTCGCAGGCCGCATCGCCGACCACGACGATCAGCCACTGGTCGCGCAGGGCCGCGGCCGCGACCGGTTGGCCGCCCAGCGTGCGCAGCCCGAGGTCGTCGGGCATCGGCCGCCCCGGTGTGATCAGCTCGCTGTAGTTGGTGCGGCCCTCGGGCCGGATCACGAAGTAGGTGACGTACGACGCGATCACCGGCGCGGCGCACACCGCCAGCACCAGCAGCATGCGCAGGCGGCCGGCCGCGGTGCGGCGCTGCGCGTCGGCCAGCGCGGGCGACGGCAGCGAATGCACGCTGAAGCTGAGCGGGCTGTCAGGCACGGCGCCGGAGCCGGGGACGGAGGAGTTGGAACCAGACATACAGACCTGCCATCAGTGCGCACATCGCGAACCACTGGAACGCGTACCCATAGTGCTTGTGGATGTCGACCGCGGGAGCGGGCCAGTGGCGCGACAGGCCGTCGGCCGGTTCGTCGAGCTGCTGCACCGACAGCGGCCGCAGCGTCACGCCGAACTCCTTCGCGAACGCCGCGAGGTCGAGATTCTGCCGGATGGTACCGGGGACACCGCCCGCGAAGTCGAACAGCCGTGCGGGAGGCGGGGCGATCAGCCCGCTCACCTCGACGCGGCCGGCGGGCGTCGGCACGCTCGGCACGCGGGTGCGGTCGGCCATGTCGCGCGGTGCCCAGCCGCGCTGCACCAGCACCGCATCGCCGCCCGGCAGCACGAGCGGCGTCACGACGAAGAAGCCCGGGCGGCCGTTCATCTGCCGGTTGTCGAGGAAGACGGTGGCCGCGGGCCGCCATTCGCCCTGCAGGCGCACCGGCCGGTAGTGCTGGGCCTCGGCCTCGGGCGCGGTGCGCGCGAGCGTCGCATCGTCGAGCGGCGCCAGGCGGCCGCGCTCGTCGAGTGCCGTCTGCAGCGCCTGCTTCTGCGCGGCCCGGCTCAGCTGCCACAGGCCGAGCCGGGCAGTGCTGCCCATGCCCAGCAGGGTGGCGATCAGCACGATCGCGGCGAGGGTGCGGGTGGAATAATCGGTGCCCATGAAATACCTGATCGGCGTCGCCTTCGTCCTCATCATCGGCGCGCTGGCGTTCGCCGGTGTCTTCATGATGCGCGACGGGCGCGACGGCAAGCCGAAGACCGGCAACATGATGCGGGCGCTGGCGGTGCGGGTCGGCCTGTCGGTGCTGCTGTTCGCGATCATCCTGTTCAGCTACTGGATGGGGTGGATCCAACCCACCGGCATCCGCACCAGCTGAACCCCGGATTGGCATCCGGGCTACGAATGAAAAGAGCGCCCCGCGAGGCGCTCTTGTTTCATCGGACGTCGCTCAAAGCCAGTAGACGACGATGTAGAGGCCGAGCCACACGACGTCGACGAAGTGCCAGTACCAGGCGGCACCTTCGAAGCCGAAGTGGCGCTGCGGCGTGAAGTGCCCGCGCTGCAGGCGCAGCGTGATGAACAGCAGCATCAGCATGCCGACGAACACGTGGAAGCCGTGGAAGCCGGTCAGCATGAAGAAGGTCGAGCCGTAGATGCCCGACGACAGCTTCAGGTTCAGCTCGCTGTACGCATGGTGGTACTCGTAGCCCTGCAACGTCAGGAACAGGATGCCCAGCAACACCGTGACCCACATGAAGGCGATCGTCTTCGCGCGCTGGCCGGCGATCAGCGCATGGTGCGCGATCGTCAGCGTGACGCCCGAGCTCAGCAGCAGCGCGGTGTTGATGGTCGGGATCGGCCACGGGCCCATCGTGCGGAACGGCTCGACCGTGCCGGCCGGCGCGCCGGTGAAGCCCACGCCCGAACTCGGCCAGATCGCCTTGAAATCGGGCCACAGGATCGCGTTGTCGAAGCTGGCGAGGTTGGGCACTGCATGCAGCCGCGCCCAGAACAGCGCACCGAAGAACGCGCCGAAGAACATCACCTCGGAGAAGATGAACCAGCTCATGCTCCAGCGGTACGAGACGTCGATGCGGTCGCTGTAGAGACCGCCCTCGCTCTCGCCGATCGCGTCGCCGAACCACTGCTTCAGCACGAAGGCCCACCACAGCAGTCCGAACAGCACCAACCAGGCCGCCCAGCCGTGGCCATTGACCCACTGGCCGCCGCCGAAGATCATCATCAGCAGGCCGAAGGCCGCCATCACCGGATGCCGCGAAGGCGCCGGAACGAAGTAGTGAGGGGCCTGGCCCGAGTGCGTCGCTGACGACATGTGTTCTCCTGCTAATCCGATCTGTCTGTCTCTTGCTCTTCAGCTCGCGGCGGCGACACCGCTGGCCAACACCCACTGCACCAGCACCACGAGCACGATCACGAACAACGCGGCGCCGAGGACGCCCGCGATGATCAGGTGCACCGGGTTCAGCTGCTCCACATCCTTCTCGTAGTCGCCCGACTTGCGCACGCCGAAGAACGACCAGGCGACCGCCTTCATCGTGTTCAGGAACGAGCCGCGGCGCTTGACTGCGTCTTTCAGTCCGTCACTCATGAGCGCGGCTCCTTCGAAGCCGGCGCGGCGACCTTGTCGGTCGTGGCCGCCACCTTGCCGCCCGCCACCTCGAAGAAGGTGTACGACAGCGTGATCGTCTTCACGTCCTTCGGCAGCTTCGGGTCGATCACGAACACCACCGGCCACTGCTTGGCCTCGCCCGGCTTCAGCGTGTGCTCGCTGAAGCAGAAGCACTCGAGCTTGTTGAAGTGCGGCGAGGCCTGCTTCGGCGCATAGCTCGGGATCGCCTGCGCGGTCATCGTGCGGCCCTGCACGTTGCGGAACTCGTACATCACCGTCGCGAGCTCGCCCGGGTGCACGTCGATCGAACGCTGCATCGACTTGAACTCCCACGGCCCGCGCGCGTTCGCATCGAACTCCACCGTGATGGTGCGGCTCGCGTCGACCTGCGTGTTCCTGCTCGGCGCATCCGAATTGCCCGGCACCGCGCGCTCCGACAGCGACAGCACGTTGACGCCGAGCGCCTCGCAGATCGAGCGGTACATCGGCACCATCGCCAGGCCGAAACCGGCCATCGCGACAGCCACCACGACCAGCTTGCCGGCCATGCGCAGGTTGTCGGTCTTCAGGCCGTTGTCGTTCATCGCATCAGATTCCGAAGAGCGCGGCCTTCGCCATGAAGCCGATGAAGAAGACGATGGCCACCGAGGCCAGGATCCATCCCAGCCGGCGGTTGTTCTTCTTCTGCTCGGGCGTCATGTCAGCCGATCACCTTGGTGGCGGCCGCGTTCAGCTTCGGCGGGTGCTCGAAGGTGTGGAACGGCGCCGGCGACGGCACTTCCCATTCCAGGCCTTCGGCGGCTTCCCACGGCTTCTGCGGTGCCTTCTCGCCCTTGCCGCGCATGCACGGCACGACGACGAAGAAGAAGAAGTAGACCTGCATCAGCCCGAACCAGAACGCACCGATCGACGCGACCATGTTGAAGTCGGCGAACTGCATCGGGTAGTCGGCATAGCGGCGCGGCATGCCGGCCAGGCCCAGGAAATGCATCGGGAAGAAGGTCAGGTTGAACGAGATCAGCGAGCCCCAGAAATGGATCTTGCCGCGCGTCTCGCTGTACATCACGCCGGTCCACTTCGGCGCCCAGTAGTAGAAGCCGGCGAACATCGCATACAGCGAGCCGGCCACCAGCACGTAGTGGAAGTGCGCCACCACGTAGTAGGTGTCCTGCAGCTGGATGTCGACCGGCGCCATCGCGAGGATCAGCCCGGTGAAGCCGCCCATCGTGAACACGAAGATGAAGCCGACCGCGAACAGCATCGGCGTCTCGAAGGTCATCGAGCCGCGCCACATCGTGGCGATCCAGTTGAAGATCTTCACGCCGGTGGGCACCGCGATCAGCATCGTCGCGTACATGAAGAACAGCTGGCCGGTGACCGGCATGCCGGTCGTGAACATGTGGTGCGCCCAGACGATGAACGACAGGATCGCGATCGATGCGGTGGCATACACCATCGAGGTGTAGCCGAACAGGCGCTTGCGGGCGAAGGCCGGCACGATGTGGCTCACGATGCCGAACGCCGGCAGGATCATGATGTACACCTCGGGGTGGCCGAAGAACCAGAAGATGTGCTGGTACATCACCGGGTCGCCGCCGCCGGCGGGGTTGAAGAAGCTGGTGCCGAAATGGCGGTCGGTCAGCGTCATCGTGATCGCACCGGCCAGCACCGGCATCACCGCGATCAGCAGGTAGGCGGTGATCAGCCAGGTCCAGCAGAACATCGGCATCTTCATCAGCGTCATGCCGGGCGCGCGCATGTTGAGGATGGTGACGATGATGTTGATCGAGCCCATGATCGAGCTCGCGCCCATGATGTGCATCGCGAAGATGCCGGCATCCATCGACGGACCCATCTGCAGCGTCAGCGGCGCATAGAGCGTCCAGCCGGCCGCCGGCGCACCGCCGGGCATGAAGAACGAACCCACCAGCATCAGCGCGGCCGGGATCAGCAGCCAGAAGCTCAGGTTGTTCATGCGCGCGAACGCCATGTCGGGCGCGCCGATCTGCAGCGGCACCATCCAGTTCGCGAAGCCGACGAAGGCCGGCATGATCGCGCCGAACACCATGATCAGCCCGTGCATCGTCGTCAGCTGGTTGAACAGCTGCGGGTTGACGATCTGCAGGCCCGGCTGGAACAGCTCGGCACGGATCAGCAGCGCCAGCATCCCGCCCACGATCAGCATCGTGAACGAGAACAGCAGGTACAGCGTGCCGATGTCCTTGTGGTTGGTCGCGTAGACCCAGCGGCGCCAGCCGTGCGGGTGGTGGTGGGCTTCGTCGTCATGCCCGGCGTGGGCGTCGTGGCCGTGGCCGTGCGGATCGAGAACTGCGCTCATGGGTAGCTTCCTTTGGGCGACTCTGGCTTGTTGCTTGCGTTATTGCTTGCGCTGCGCGAGCACTTCGGACGGCTGCACGGTCTGGCCGGTCTTGTTCGACCAGTTGTTCTTCGTGTAGGTGATGACTGCCGCAAGGTCGGTGTCCGACAGCTGCTTCCACGACGGCATCGCACCGTTGTTCTGGCCGTTCAGCACCACGTGGATCTGCTTGGTCTTGTCAGCGTCGAGCACCACCGGCGACTTGTCCAGCGGCTTGATCGGGCCGCCGCCCAGGCCGGTGGGCAGGTGGCAGGCGGCGCAGTTCGCGGCGTAGACCTTCTCGCCGCGCGCGAGCAGCGCGGGCTGCTCCCACACCTTGGCAGGATCGTCGGCAGCGGCCGCCATTTCCTTCTTCTTGCCATCGACCCACTTCGTGTAGTCGGCGGCCGAGACCACCTTCACGTGGATCGGCATGTAGGCGTGTTCCTTGCCGCACAGCTCGGCGCACTGGCCGTAGTAGTCGCCGATCTTCTCGGCACGGAACCAGGTGTCGCGCACGAAGCCGGGGATGGCGTCCTGCTTGATGCCGAACGACGGCACCATGAAGGCGTGGATCACGTCGGTCGCGGTGGTGATCACGCGCACCTTCTTGTCGACCGGCACGACCAGCGGGTTGTCGACCTTCAGCAGGTAGTCGTCGCCGGACGGCTTGCCGGAGTCGGACATCTCGCGCTGCGTCACGTCGAGCGTCGAGACGAAGCCGATGCCTTCGCCCTCGCCCTTCAGGTAGTCGTAGCCCCACTTCCACTGGATGCCGGTGGCCTTGATCGTCAGGTCGGCGGCGCTGGTGTCCTTCATCGCGACCACTACCTTGGTGGCGGGCAGCGCCATCAGGATCACGATGACGAAGGGCACGATGGTCCAGATGATCTCGACCGTGGTGCTCTCGTGGAAGTTGGCCGGCTTGGCACCCTTGCTCTTGCGGTGCTTGATGATCGAATAGAACATCACGCCGAACACGCCGAGGAAGATCACCACGCAGATGATCAACACGAAGTAGTGCAGCCAGCGCTGCTCGGCGGCGATCGCGGTGACCGGCGGGTGCAGGTCGAGCTGGTTGACGGCCGGTCCTCCCGGCAGGTCGTTGACGGCCATGGCAGCCGATGTGGCCAACGCGGCGCCCAGGCCCAGGCTGAGTTCTCCCGCCCGCTGCCAAAGTGTTTTCGTCTGCTTCATCATGGTCGTTTCAGTTTTCCCAAAATCACACCGGAGACGGCCGCGCCGCCCCTTGTTGCCAGCGCCGCAGCGCATGGCGCAATTCCTGCGCCAGCTGGCTGCGCAGCTCGGGCCGCACGAAGCGCCCCACCGCAATCCGCCGCCCCTGGCCCGACAACTCGATCAGCGACTGGTCGCCATGCGCCGGCTCCACCCGCACCCAGGCGGGCTGGAACTCCACCCGCTCGACCTGCGGCCCGTTCGCGACTTCCACCGTCAGCCGGTCATCACGCAGCACGATGCTCTCGCTGTCGGTCGCGTGGCGTGCGTACACCCACAGCGCCAGGCCCAGGGCTGACAGCTCGATCCAGGTGAAGGTCATGATCATTCGCGCCCCCTGGAACCAGAACATCGCGGCAATGCCCAGCGACAGGACGCACAACGACAGGTAGAACGCGAGCAGCTGCCTGGGCGCCATCGAGCAGTTGCGCTTGAGCAGCCAGTCGATCGACCAGCCTGCCGGGCCACCCTCCCCGCGGGATTCGTGACCGAAGCGAAACTCTGCCCGGGGTGCCGAGGGCTGCCACGCCGCCGACGAGCTTGTGGACATACTGCGCCTTCTCCAGTTGCCTCCAGAGATCTGTTCTTCGACGGACCCTCTCCGACCCGCGCTGCCGCACCCCTTGGCCGCGCACCCCGGACGAATCCGCATTTTTCAAGCCCGCGAGTTTAGCGCAGGCCGCCACGGCACGGCCCTCAGCGCGAACCCTGGCGCGCGCGCACCAGCGCACGCATGTCGTCCAGCGACACCGTCGTCTCGGCCGCCAGCGGCACGCGCGGCGGCGCCTTGAACGCGTGGCCGTAGGCGACTTCGAAGCTCATCGAGATGCGGCCGTCCGGCCCGGCCAGGCCCTGCAGCCCGGCGTGCAGGCGCTCGCGCCAGCGCGGCGTGCGCAGCCCGGCAA